>JAGGRV010000606.1 GCA_021159445.1 Deltaproteobacteria bacterium
GATGCAAGGCGCGAAATTTTCCAGGCATGAGACGTACTTATCGTACGTCGCAGTGACTGGAAAATTGAAGCAACGCCGCAGATTGGGTTTTTTCAGCGGAATCAATCTTCTATACTGAGATAAGGTATAAGAGCCCATCTCGGCTCAATAAAGTAATTACACCACTGGCTGACAGAGTCCCTCAGCTCTCTGTCCGCGGTGATTAGAAAGAGCTTTGTATCAGGGTTATCCGCATTGAGTTCCCCCATACGCGACCGAATATAGATATCCGCTCTCTGGGACTCGAATCTGGCATCCGTATAAACCACTATCAGGTGACCCCGTTCCTCGATCCAGTGGCGCTCTTCCTGGCCGTCAAAGACAAGTTCCACCCTTTCCCAGTCCTTTGCCCTTAACTCCCAGAGCTCAATAAAGCGATTTCGTGCCTTGGTAAAGTTCTGGCTATCAAGTGTTGCCCATTCGGCAGAGGACTTTATTGCATTATAGCCATCAACCAGCAGAATGGACTTCGAGCACAGATCGTGGTGCCTCAATACAAAGGCCGAAAGGTTCGAAATATCATCTACTTTATGGGGGAGGATGCGTACTGGAGGATGCTTGGCCAGCATGCCTGCCTGCCATATCTTTCTCCTTTCAGCCAAAAGCCTCCTGATGTGACGGTGTAAAAAGGCCTTTTCCTCTTCATTGAGTAATGACTCAATGGGTGGGCGATCCAGCTCTGTCAACAATGCCTCAAGCTGCCTGATTCCTTCCTCATTCACCTTGAAGGACCTTGCCTGCCCAAGGAGACTTCCTGCCAAAGGCGAGCAGGCTTCTTCTGCACCTGGAAGCATCTGTCTCCAGTGGGCAATTTCAAGTTGCAGGTCCTTTCTGGCCTTCAGCAATGACGGAGCTGGGACAAGGACATCGCCCAGTGCCCTTTCAACCTCTTCGTACTTGGATTCAAGCTTCTTGAGCCTGGCGATCACCCTGGAACGGATACCGTACCGGGCATCCAGATGGCTTTGGGCAGTGAGGGCCCTTTCCACCCTTTTCAAGAGGTCTTTGCTTCCACCTTCTTTCATGGAGTCTTTCCACAGTTCTTCCTCACACATGTCACAGTTACAAAACTCCCGGTAAAAACCGGCGACCCTTGCTCCAACCTCTGACTCTATTTCAGTCTCATAGACCTTTATACGTCTTGACTGCTCCTTCAACTTATCCTTAAATTTACTGATAGAGGATTCCTTTTCTAGACACTTGGCCTCAAGCTCCCTGACTCCGGCCTCCAGTTTTTTTCTTGCCTTCTTTTGTTTTACTTCATCCTGCTCTGTCCTCTGCAGCTTGGCTGATAGTTCTTCAAGCCTGATCTGCAAATTCTCCAATGCCTCTGTCTCTGAAGGATCTCTGAACTCCTGAAACCCCATGAGCCCTGAGAACTCAGCCCATGCCTCTGGTAACAACTCCTTGGAGCCAGCCAGTTCTCCTGTCCATATGGATTTGGTCTTTAAGGCCCTCTCGCCTCTCCTGGCCAGACTCAAACGGTCGTCCAGAGCAAAGGCAACGGCTAAGGCAGGATCCCCGGTTCCCCTTATGAGTTCTCTCCAGTTGATTTCCAGCCAGATCTCGTCGTGTGCGTCAATGACCTCAGCCCACCTGAACCACCTGCCATGCGGAAAGGATAGGATGAAAAAGGCGCTCCTTGCCCACCTTGAGGACACAAGAAGCGATACCAGCCTTGCGGAAATGGCCTGCTTAACGCCGGGCTTCTTTATTGAATTAGGGGAAATCCTGAACCCTGAGAGTACGGCCTGACCTTCCGGGTCTTGCTGTACAGCCTGGGCAAACCGCGAAAAACCCTGGGGAGAAAGCTGAGAAAGCAGCCAACTTGACGCTTCCTCACTCAGTTGAGGCGGTTCCCAATCCTCAAAGATCTCAAGGGCCGGCTGTTCTGACATACGCCTTAATCAAAACCTCTTTCGACTGTCCAACAGCAACGTCACCGGACCATCATTAACCAGATGTACCTTCATGTGGGCCTGAAAACGACCGGTTTTCACCTCAACACCCTTGGCGCTGATCATGTCAGCCACAAGCTCGTAGAGTCTATTGGCCTCGTCAGGAGCGGCAGCCTTGATAAATGACGGCCTTCTTCCCTTCCTGCAATCTGCGCATAGAGTAAACTGTGATACCAGAAGCAATTTCCCGCCAATATCAGCAAATGAAAGATTGAGGCGGCCATCCTGGTCATCAAAAACCCTGAGGTTCGCACATTTCTCTGCCATGAAGGCCGCATCAACATCGGTGTCTTCTGATTCCACTCCAAGCAGCACAAGGGCTCCCCTACCGATGCGCCCTACAATTTCATTACTTACCTCAACCCAGGCTTCACTGACTCTTTGCCAAACTGCTCTCATGATTACTTTTTCAGTAACTACTTAGGAACGTACAATAAATAACTTGAACAAATTAATGTCTTTTTTGCCGTCTTCTTCGTTGCTCGTCGATCACATAACCCGTTATGCTCGCTCCTCGCGCCTTGAATACAACAAAAAATCCTATTAATTTTTGTTCAACTTATTTATCTCCCGTTCCTTAGGTATTTAGGTGGAAGGCTGAAGGCTGAAGTATATCAATCATCTCGCAACG
>JAGGRV010000643.1 GCA_021159445.1 Deltaproteobacteria bacterium
TTTATCTCCCGTTCCTAAGTCAATTTTCTCAGTACCTGACACCCCACAAAAACCCCTACTGCGATCATTATAAGTCCTATGACAGCGGTTATATCCAGGTAAGCAGCCTTAAGCGCTGTCCTGATGGGACAGCCACCAAAGGTCAGGGCTGATATCATAACCAGCATCCCCAAAAAAAACTCTGCCCAGGGTCTCTGCCACCATACCCTCATAACTTTCCACTTAAACTCCTTATTGACTGAGGCAGCTATAACTGCCCCAATCAATATCCCTATAATGGTGAGCAGGGGGAAGTTATAAGAGACGGGGCCACCAGGTATTACTATAGCACCCCCTGCTTTTAGACCATATATCGGGTATATATGAGCAACAATCCAGTTCACCAGGTCCCTCATATGGCAGGCGATACAAATACCATAGGCCGGCGGGGGTATCACATGAAAGAATGCCTGGCCGGCAGCGCCCAATAAGCCAAAAATGCCTCCTGCTATTGCGGCTGTCATGCGCATAATCTAACCTCCTTTAATGCATCTGGAATTTTATCTAATATCTTTAAAATCGATGTGGCGGGATCAGGCTGTGCCAGTTTACCTGCAATGCGATTGATTCCGGCTGCCTTTATGCAGGCATCAACCTTCTCGTAGCCCCCGTAAATCAGGGCAGACAAAATCCCGGTCAGGCTGTCCCCTGTCCCTCCGATTGCTTCCATGGCGGGAATAGAAGGCTCGTTAATAGTCTCAACCACTTCTCCGTCTTCTACAACGTAATCTACAGGCCCCTTTACCAATAATATCCTTGGGGTATTCCCAGTCTCATAAGCCTTCTTTATCAAGGTGACAACTTCAGATGCATCTAACCTAAATAGAAGATGCTCCACATAGGCAGGGTGCGTGGCCTTGGGGTCTGCCAAATAGGCCATTTCACCCGCATCAGGGGTAAGAATATCAATTTCTTGAGCAAGTCCCGCTGCCTTGGCCGCATACATGGCACCTGCATCCGCAATCAAAGTCATTCCTTCACGTGTTTCTCTCAAGGAATTAAGGATATCCCTCATTCCAGGTATATCAGGCATGATATAATGCATGGCCAAAACCGTGATATCCAGCATTGCCATGTTGGCAGCCACATATTGATAGAGCTCTTTACTCCTTTTTCCGTCTCCAATATCTCCAGCGGTAACAAGGTAGGGTGGTTCTAAGTTAAGGGCCTCACAGGTAATGCAGGCTGATGCCACCATAACGCTGGTGCCTAAGCTGGGCATGACCTCAAAATCCTCTACTTTAAGGTGTCCACCTTCGAATGTTGCCTTCCCTGTCTTTAGTCCCATTTCATCAAAAGGGAGGGTACCCATGATAGCAAACAAGATCAGGCACTCTCCCTTATCTGCTGAGCGTTAACCATATTCATGGCCTTCTCATATGCCTTTTCTAACATATATGCACAGAGGGAATAGCCATTCTCTCCGGGACTTTCCACCTCCGTTATGTTGTTTCCTACCAGGCTTACGGTCAAATAGGGAACATCGGGACAGCCTCCACCTGAAATGTTTACGATGGTCCCTTTTTCTTTATCCACTGTTATCTTCATATTGGCTGCAGTCACCATAAGATACCTTCCAAAGTCCTTTTCCTTGGTTATATCCAAAGGCTTCTGAGACAAGGTATCCAGGGACACTATATCTAAGGGGCTAAGCCCGCTTCTTTTAAGCAGCCTTTCTACACCTAATTGATCAATAAGATTAAATTCTACTGCCAGGTCACAACCCTTCCGAATTTCAGGCGGAGGTGCTACGCCTCTCACCCCATAACCAAAGCTCTTTAGCATCTTTTCTGCCTGCATGGCCTCTGATACCTCGTTTAAGATGATCAAGCCTTTCCCCTTTTCAAGTGCCTCTTTTTTTCTGGGTCCGAGTCTCTGCTTTATCGTATCCAATATTTTCATATGTCTTCCTTATCCACTGAATGCAGGTAGGAGCGCCTTAAGGGGTTGCCATAGACACCTTTGTTAAGTCCATGACAATCTTTATATCAAGATAATCAATAGGTCAAATAGAAATTATCAATGCAAAACAAAAGGGTTATTGGATTTGTCTATGAGATGTGCTCCTTGCGGCCTTGAAATACGTGCGAAGCAATATCTGACCACTTTTTTCTCTTCTACTTAGTTGTTTGTCCTTGAGAGAGATTAAAGAACTGGTCAGAATAGGGATGCAAGTCTTCCAGCCTCCCTATCTGTTCTATCCGTCCTCCAAGGATGATGGCCATTCTGTCGGCTACCTCCTTTGCCTCGGTGAGGTCATGGGTGACATATAGAGTGGTAATGCCAAGCTGTCGTTGAATGCCCTTGAGCTCAGATCTCAAATACCGAGAGGTTTGCCAATCCAGGCTGCTCAACGGTTCGTCCAGAAGTAGTATTTTGGGATAAGGGGCCAGGGATCTGGACAGGGCCACTTTCTGCTTTTCTCCGCCGCTAAGGTGCCAGGGATAGGCGGTGGCCAGGTGTTCTATCTTAAGTAACCGGAGCAATTCCTTGACCCTTAGCTCAATTTTTTCATTCGACCATCTCTGGACTCTCAGTCCATAGGCGATGTTTGAGGCCACGTCAAGATGGGGAAACA
>JAGGRV010000350.1 GCA_021159445.1 Deltaproteobacteria bacterium
GTTTATCAATAAATAAAGAAAAGGTTCTGAATGATTAAAGTGATGAACAGAGTTGAAGAGATAAATAATATTCAAGGAGCGTTGCCATGAACAAAAGCACCAACATATGCATCAAGACAGGACGCCCCATAGTTCACCCTGTTGTGTGCCAGATGTGCCTGCGAAAGTGCCCGCGGGCAGGAAGACAGGGGCGCCGGTGCAGATCAGTGGTGACAAGACGCCTCCTTATACAGAATACAGAATGAGGGTTTAAACAATGAATGGAGATAAAATTATGGTAGGTAGTCGAACATCCATACGCGGTCCAGTCATATCACAGCGCCCAATAGGGAATGTAGCACAATTTGCTGCCGGAGTCGGCCCGGTACTTACCGGCGTCCGTGATTCTTTAAGCACCATCCGGGGCCTTTTGGATTCCACAGATCATGCAGTGGCGGAGTCCATCCAGATCCAAAAAATGGCATCCATGGAGCACCTGGCCAAAGGTCTGTGTCACGACCTCAATAACGGTCTAATGACCATCGCGGCTACAATATATCTACTCGAAAAAGAATTTCCTCAACCTGATATACAACAAAAGATACTGGCCGTACGTAAGGTCCTGGACAATATGGAAGGCTTGGTGAATCATCTGCAGGCCCTGGGATCTGACGAGATCACAGTTGAACTGGTCCATAGGGATTTAACTGTAGAGGTAAAACTAGTCCTTGATGCCCTGAAATCATCTTTTACCGAGAATATCAATCTGCATTTTACTCCCTGCGGTAACCCCCTTCCGGTTCTGTTAAGCCAGGGCGACATATGGCGGATATTGAGCAATCTTGCAGTCAATGCGCAGGAGGCAATGGCAGAAGGAGGAGATCTGCTTGTTGGGATTTTTAAACGCATTGTTGATAGTTCGTACTGCCGACAGCACGGCAACGCTTACCCGGGGACCTTTGCAGTCCTTTCTGTATGCGACCACGGATCAGGTATTCCTAAGGATATGCTTAACCGGATTTTCGACCCTCTCTTTTCCACCAAAGAGATAAATGGAAAAAACCGAAAGCGAGGATGGGGCCTGGCTATTATCTTTGCCCTGATCCGTCGGAGGGGCGGGTGGATTGACGTGACGAGCATTCCTGGGAAAGGGAGCACCTTTGAGGTCTTTCTGCCCTTACAGGTGATAAATGAAGTAAAAGATAACAGCAACGCAGCTATGCAGGGCAAGACATCAATTTAACCGGTAATTGCAATTGAATTTCAAGATATAATATCTATTAAGAGGCAATCATGAAAAATGTTATGCCAGATCCGAAAAATCAGGCCGATCCCACTGTTAAAGCCAAAGACATCCTCACCACTCCCTTATGTAGTACAGTAAAAGAAGGTAAAATTGCAACGCCCGACGGCATAATCCTTACAGTGCTCATGGCCATGACTATGAACATCAAAGATATGCGTAAGATATGTACAAAGTATTGCCTAAAATCCAACAAGGCAAATAATGGTCCGGGTTACGAACTCTGGGGCCTTCATCATGCCAGTCAGGATCCGGAGAAATCCGTTGCAAAAGACATCCAGCGCTATTTCAAACGTCAGTTTTCCACTGCGCCTTCGAGGGTCCGTTCTCTGGCCCCTGAGGACTTGGCACAGTCAATGGAAGACAGGCAGTGGCCTGCTCCAATTTTATGGGCAGCAAGCACTGACTCCAGATCGGAAATGCGCAAACAGGCCCAAATTCTGGCACATTCTCTTATCTGGCGACTCATGGAAAATTGTAACCAGCTCAAACTAGGCCTTTCTGTCCTGAATCACAATGTCACAGAGAAAAAACAAGGCCTAAAGGTCCCAGAAGGACATCACTTCCGCTCTAAAGTCAATACATCTGAAATTTCCGTTAAATCTACATTTAAAAGACAGCTCCAGAAAAAGGATGCGGAAATATTGAAACTCAAGAAGAGTCTGGCCGGATACTCCCAGGAGTTAGCAGAGTTGAGACAACGGCCATTTCGAGAAGCAGTCCTGAAACGCGAAGCCAAGAAGCTTGCCTACGAGCTTGAACAGGCAAATACAAAGATTGCTGAACATGAAAAACTGATTGAATCATATATGCAGGTCAAGGATGAAAATAAATCCATGGTGCAAAGCACAAGGCCGAAAAAAGAGAATAATCCCCAAGCCGGTAACGTATTTACTCTCCTCCGCCCTGAGGATGCCAAGGGAGATTGCAATCACTGCACAGAACAGAAAAAATGCCGTTGTCCTCTGGAGGGCATGCGTGTAGCTGTGATAGGAGGCCTTGATCGTCTGGAACCCGAATACCGTAAAACCATCCATGACTTGGGCGCGGATTTCATCTTCCATAACGGAAACTGCTCCAATGGACAGCATGTTCTCAAAAACGTGGTCTGTAAGGCTAACATCGTTTTATTTATCACCAGTATCAACAGCCATGGGGCCTTAAAAATAGTAAAGGCTACGTGCAAGAAGACTGGAAAACAGTTCAACGTAGTGCGACATCCCAGCGCCAACTCTGTCTACAAAACCCTTTCGAAAATAACAGGTAGTGCTTGAATGAAAAACGAATATCCAATACCGAACATTCAACAGCTATTT
>JAGGRV010000052.1 GCA_021159445.1 Deltaproteobacteria bacterium
CGTTCTTTGGGTTGTGCAGGTTCTGCGCGGTCTATCCAGTAAGACGAAGCCTCTCTATCAGGCATTACAGGAAGTGGACGTCCACCAAAAATCCGCTTTATAAGTGCCGAAGGGGTAATTACCAGATAGTATGCCAGGGTGAGAATCAGGATGGTTATAATTGTGCCCAGGAGGTGAGCAATTTTTAGCCAGCCAGTATAGACAGGCCTTAAGCGGGAAGGAACCAAAATGAAACCACACCCTAAAATGGATAATAAACCAAAGATGTAAGAAGGAGCAAGTTTTTTGCTCCAAAGACCCAAAGCGCACAGAGACCCGAACAAGATAAAGGCAATTAGTCCGAATCTCCGGATTTCTCTGCTGTCAGTCGAGTTCCAGTTCATTACGCCAGTCTCCCTTTTCTTTCCAGGGCGGTTGTTCTTTTTTGAACAGTATACAATTTTCCATGACCAATACATCTATTTCGGTCCGCATAAAACACCGGTAAGCATCTTGCGGCGTGCAAATGATGGGCTCGCCTCGAACATTGAAACTCGTGTTGACTATCACGGCACAGCCGGTCAGTCTCTCAAATTCTGAGATGACAGCGTAATAGTCAGACTTCTGTTTTTGATTTACTGTCTGGAGGCGGGCAGAATAATCCAAGTGAGTAATGGCCGGAATATCGCTTCTTTTTACTTTGAGGCGCTCTGACATTGACATCTCCTCACCAGAGGGCTGAGGAAGGCGTCTTCCTTCTCTTACACTCGTGACTAGAAGCATATATGGGCTTGGCCTGTCTACGTCAAAGTATTCGGAGGCCTTTTCCTCTAATACAGAAGGGGCAAATGGCCTAAAGGATTCGCGGTACTTTATTTTGAGATTCATGACGCTCTGAGTATCTTCCCGCCTGGGGTCTCCAAGAATACTCCTTGCCCCTAAAGCCCTTGGCCCAAACTCCATACGTCCCGTCATGTATCCTACAATCTTTCCTCCAGAGATTTGTTCGGCAATGATTTTGGCTCTTTTACCCGGGTCGAATTTATGATAGGGGTAGTTTTTGGTTTCAAGGAAGGTTTTGACTGTTTCATTGGGAAAAGACGGTCCGAGATATGATCCCTGCTGGCTATCATGGCCGGTAGGATTTGGCCTTTCATTTCCAAGATACCGGTGCCAAACGGATAGGGCTGCTCCCAGCGCTCCACCGGCATCTCCGGCAGCAGGCTGTATCCAAATATTTTCAAAAGGACCTTCCCTCAGTATCCGGCCGTTAGCAACACAGTTAAGGGCCACTCCACCCGCAAGGCAGAGATTTTTTTGATTCGTTTTTTTGTAAACATGGTTTACCATTCTTAAGACGGTTTCTTCGGTAACGGATTGAATGCTTGCCGCAATGTCCATTTCCCTTTGGGTGATGTCCGTTTCAGGTTTGCGGCGGGGGCCAGCAAAGAGTTTGGCAAAGCGCCTATTCGTCATGCGCAGGCCGCCCAGGAAATCAAAGTAAGAGAGATTTAACCTGATGGAGCCATCTTCTTTCAAATCAACTATTTCTGAAAGGATAAGATCTTTATATCGAGGCATGCCATATGGGGCCAGACCCATGAGCTTGTATTCACCGGAGTTGACTTTGAACCCGCAAAAATAAGTAAAAGCAGAATAAAGCAACCCAAGAGAATCGGGGAAATGGAGCTCTCTTAGCAAAGTAATGTCCTTATCCTTTCCAAACCCGCAACTTGCGGTGGCCCATTCTCCTACGCCGTCAACAGTCAAAATGGATGCTTCTTCAAAAGGCGACGGATAAAAAGCAGAAGCCGCGTGGGCTTCATGGTGCTCTGTAAAAAGGACATCCCCTTCATAGCCCGTTTCTCTCTGAACGATTTTGGGAATATGCAGCTTCTGCCCGAGCCACAGAGGCATGGACTCCAGCCAGGAGCGAAGGCCTTTAGGGGCAACTGTCAAGTAGCTCATGAGGAGACGTTCAAAGGTCAGGAAGGGTTTGTCATAAAAAACCACGTGATCCAGGTCTTGAATCGCAATGCCTGCTTCCTCTAAGCAGTATTTGATCGCGTTTTTCGGAAATTTCGGATCGTGTTTTTTTCGCGTAAATCGCTCCTCCTGGACCGCGGCCAGAATATCACCGTTTCGGACTATACAGGCAGCGCTGTCATGGTAAAAGCACGAAATACTGAGTATATATGTGCTATCCCTCAATACTCTCTCCTTATCTTATCTTCTTTTCCAATATGTAATTACTGATAAAAACAAAGGGCGTCAAGAGAGGGCTATTCAGAAGAGGTTGCGACTCTCTACGGGCTGAGATATGAAATCGAAAAATCCTTTTTTGCAAGAAGCTCTTGTCTAATGTAATTTATTCATTGATAATTAGATTTAATATTATTCTTAAATAGTTGTTAAATATTGATGGCAATAATGCATCTTGTTTTGAACTTGGCGTAATAATACGCTTTCATCAATTCCATGATAGATACAACAGCTACACGATATAGATTTAAACCATTTGCAAAAGATGTCCATGTACTTGATGGATGGCAGAAATTCCTTCAAATCTGTGGTCTTAACATATTTGAGAGTTTTTTCGCCCTTGCAGGAGAG
>JAGGRV010000402.1 GCA_021159445.1 Deltaproteobacteria bacterium
GAACCTGTAATGTGACATACAAGTTGTCAGTAATACCCCCGGCGACCACATTAACAGTCCCGGTGTAGGTGGACCCTGTCTATACACCCAAGGTCCCTGCATTCAGGTTCAGAATGACCTTGGACCCTCTGTAGTAAATTTAAGAGAGCTTCAAAAGCCAAATGAAGTTATCCAAAGATAATAGTTATTTAAATTGCCAGTGGGTGTCACAAAAAGGTAAAGATAGTAGGTACCTATATGAAGACTTGAGGTCTGTATATTACCAAATAGAGATTCATCTACGGGTCCGGTTATATTTGCCTTCCATGGCGCTACACTCTCTGATAGCTTTTGAAGGGCACCACCTGATGTTAAAAGATAGATATTGTCAGGATCTATCTCTGGTGAATATAGGCCAAAATAAATATCCACAGGATCTGAAAACTGATAGGTGTTTACTGTTATACTAAGTGTGCCTCCACCTGTAGCAACAGTCCCAAGACCTATAGGTTTAGCCTGAGAAGGATTTTCACTCAACACGGGTGATGTCGCTGAAGAATACGTAAAACTTTGGCCGTTGGTAGGAACAGGTATAGCTGGGGAAGTAAGCAGTTGCGAAAAGGTTACCTCAAAATGCAGTTCATTGCTTGATCCGCCGGAGGTCTCAACGTGAATGAACCCTGTTACAGCCCCTTCCGGCACCTGGCATACGATCTTCTCGTTAGTCCAGGAGATTATTTGAGCTTCGAGATTATCCTCAAAAATGACATGCCCGGGAGTTTCCCCGAAGCTTGTCCCTCGAATGGAGACCTCAGAACCTACCGGGCCCCTGTCTGAAGAGATATTATATATATATGGTCCTGTTATAGATTCTGTAAGTGCTCTATAGGCGTTTATGCGGCCGCCGGTCAAAATCTTGCCTTGGAGATTTGCATTGGTATCGACTGTTCTTAGAATTCTATCTTTTAAGTTTGCCACAGAGGTATATGGGCTTTTTGCAAGTATGAGGGCTGCTAAGCCGGTCACATAGCCCGTAGCCATCGAAGTTCCACTGAGAGATTCATAGTCATCACCTGGTAGGGTACTCATGATACTGACACCAGGCGCCGCCACGCTGACAGTATTTTTGCCTTGATTTGAAAAATACGCCAGCTCGTCAGACTGGTTTGATGCGGCAACTGATATAATATTAGGAAGGTCATAGTTGGCAGGATAACTAGGCATGTCATCGTTATCTGTGATTTCGTTGCCTGCTGCCGTAATAAAGAGCACCTCTTTTGCGTTCGCAATGGCATACCTTTCAATTTCTGAAAAATAACTTCCAGAAAAACTCATATTAAAAATCTTTGCCCCCTTGCTTGTTGCAAACTGAATAGCCTCTACCTCGTCCGCTATGCTTCCACTTCCATCAATAGCTTTAATGAACTTGGCACCCATTACTGACACATGCCAGTTAATACCGCTTATGCCGACAGAATTATTGCCTTCCGCGCCAATGATTCCGGCAATGTGGGTCCCATGCCCATCATCGTCCATGGGGTCTCCACTACCCGTGATGGCATTGATCCCAAAATAGTTGTCTATATATCCATCCCCATCATCATCTATACCATTATATCCTGGACCAGAGGCCTTCCAGTCTTCTTCGTCATTTGTCCAGACATTATTCTTTAGATCTTTATGTGCATAATCAACTCCTGAATCACCAAGAGCAACTATAATGCTCTCCTTACCCTTTTCAATTTCCCAGACAGCTCCACTTTGGATATTTTCGTGGGCCCATTGCGAATCAAAAAGAGGGTCATTTGGAATCACTGACGTAATATATCGTCTGTAGTTTGGTTCGGCGAATTCTACGTCTGGATATTCACTAAGTCTCCTTGTTGCACTAACTATTGATTCATCTTTTGACAGCTTGAGTAAGTAAACGTTGTTTTTAAAGTTCTTAATGACATCGACATCCAATGCCTTAAGAATGCGGGCTCTCTTATCGGTCACTGCATAATCCTGTTGCCTCAACTGGATCAGCAGTTCACCCTCTACGTATGATTTATTTTCCCCTGCAGACAGTTCGGACCCTATGGCCAACCACAACATAATCAAAAAAACGAGACATTTTTTGAGGGAATTCACAGCAGATATCATCTATCATCCTACCTTAGAAGGTTTACAATTTTCACCCTTAGCTATCCTTGCTAAGGAACGTACAATAAATAACTTGAACAAATTAATGTCTTTTTTGCCGTCTTCTTCGTTGCTCGTCGATCACATAACCCGTTATGCTCGCTCCTCGCGCCTTGAATACAACAAAAAATCCTATTAATTTTTGTTCAACTTATTTATCTCCCGTTCCTAAGCCGCCTCGAGAAACATATGCTGTCCTGCATTCCTAAGCCATAAGGCAAAATCCGATCGGTGCTGCATATGTACAAGAAGTTAAAAACAAAGTAAGCGTTCATAGGGCACCGCATCTGCTTTGTTGTCGGGCACTTGAAGCACAGGGAGTACGTCTGCATACCCTCCGCCTCGCATCTGCAGCACCCTGTAAACGCTTACAGTTCGGTGGGTTGCGGTAAAACAGGCGTTGTAATCCCGTGAACGGTTAC
>JAGGRV010000500.1 GCA_021159445.1 Deltaproteobacteria bacterium
ACCTCTGTGCCCGTGACCCGTCCGGCTTTGTCCCAGGTAGGCTTCAAGCCCATCAGATAAAGTATTGTGCTTTCGTTGATCCCCTCGTTTCGGATCGTCTCAGTAGCCCAAAGAACAACAGCCACCTTTTCAGGATATCGCCTCTTTTCCTTCAGGCTCTTTCTGATGATCTGCTCGGCCGCCTGTCTGCCGAGGTCCCAGGCCGTTTGAGAGGGAATTTTGTCCGGGTTGAAGCCAAAAAAGTTTTTTCCAGTTGGTATTGCGCCCACATTTCTTATCGGGTCATTCCCTTCCCCTGATGGTACGTAGCCGCCTTTCAGGGCTTTGGTGAGATAATCGATCTCCCTTGGTCCGGAATCGACAAGGCCTGTTTTTACTTCTTCTTCATTCGCCTGGCTGTTGCGCTTTGAAACGGCCTTGATCGTGTCCTGTAAGGCCTCACCTTCAGGCGATATGCCAAATGTATGCATACCATAGGGCATGAAGTTTTCCCTGATCTCAAGCAGGTAATGCTCGATCTCTTCGAGCACACCCTCGTCAAACTCCGTGATGCCAAGATCATTAAGGAGCCCCATGTCTGTGACAAGATCTTCTATTTTTCCAAGCTTTCCCGGCGCTGTCTGGCTTCCAAGAAAAACGGCCCTGTTATAGCTGCTTATCATATCGTATAACCGGCTGTATTCATGATAGAGCCCCGCCTCCTTGACCGCCGGGATCAGGTGGTCGATGATGACCCCCCTGCCCCTGCGCTTGGCCTGGATCCCTTCTCCCACATCATCCACGATGTAAGGATAGATGTTGGGAATATCAGTGATCAAGACTTCCGGAGGGCAGGAAGGCGAAAGTCCCGCCTGTTTCCCGGGGAGCCATTCATGGGTAGCATGTGTCCCCAGATGGATCATGGCATCCGCATGAAAGACGTGTTTGAGCCACAAATAGGCGGCAATGTACTGGTGATGTGGATAAAGGGTCGGATCATGATAGAGCTTCATGGGATCGTCTCCCCAGCCGCGGGCAGGCTCCGGCATGATAAGGACATTTCCAAGAATAACTGCCGGAATGATGAATTCTTCGTTCTTGATCATGATGGTTGAGCCTTCCACTTCTCCCCATTGCTCAATGACTTTTTTTTTGAAATCTCCAGGTAGTCCGGCAAACCACTTCTGATAAGTCTTTACCTGAAGCCGGATGACCTTTTTTTCTCCAAGCATCTTATCCAGTTCCCCTGGGGCCCAACTGCCAATATTCCTGCCGTACTTCAGGACCAGATCCTTGATCGCGTCTTCGTTTAAATTTTTGTCTATGGCGACCCGATACTCCCCTTTTTTCATGCGCTGGAGGATAAGCTCAAGACTTCTGAATACATTGAGATAACTGGCGCCCACATTCTGCTTCCCCCGGCCGTGATTATAGTAAAGGATGGCCACCCTTTTGTTCTTATTCTCTTTTTTCTTCAATTGAACCCACATCTTCAGCCTGGGGATGAGCAGCTCAATGTTTTCCTTGATAGGTCTGTGAACAAACAAGACCTTACCGGTCTCTTGGTCTAATTGCCTTACCTTGCCGGTAAGAGCAGAGGATTCGATCAGGCCTGATATTTCCGGATTGGCAACAGTCCAGACCACGTCCATAGGCGGGATTCCTATCGGATCACCACGCCATTCATCGATCGTATTTGAGTAAAGGTTAATCGCGTTAAAGATCGGGGCATTCAGATTGATGAGGGCGCGTCGAACATCGTCGTTTAAGGCTGAATAGAATTTAAGGGAAAAAGCCAAAACCAGATCGACTCTTGCCTGTTGATTCCTATCCATAAACAGCGACGTCAAAATGTCAAAATCGCGGCCAAAGGCAGGAGCCACGTTGAATCCTTCATCCTCAAGCCTCTTTATCAGGTAATCGACCTTCTCCTTCTGCCCCTCTACGAGGGAAGATGAAAAAAGCATCATGCCTATCCATGGGGCGTCTTTGATGTACTCTTTTTGATTTCCATACCAATGAAGATATTCTTCAAGGCTTGTGAAAACCGCATCCGCACCGGCATGGTATATCCCAAGGCGCGGCAGCTTCCTGGCTTCCTCATAAGCGATGGATGAATCAAGCTCTTTATGTGCCACCCGGCAGATGAGGTTTTGGATATTAGCTACGCAGAGGTTACTGAAATACTCCTGAATATCAGGGTCAAAAATAATGCCTTCCCTCTTAAGGGCCTCATCATTCCTGAAACCTCTTACGGCATATATGCCCTTGTTCCTGATTTGGACATCTTCTATCAGATACCTGCCCAGTTCACCCTGCATCACATCACAGATAATGACCTCGGAAGCATCAATAAACTCCCTTGCCGAACTATCCTTGGTAATATCGTGATAAGTAAAAAATCTGACTTTAATATTGTCGGGGAGCCGAAGCCCTTTGATTGCCTTGTTGACAAGGCAGGTGTCCGCATCAATCACCAAAAAAGATATCTGTTTTGCCAAAGTTGTCGATGGGAACAAAAAGAGTATCGCAAGCGGTAAGAGAATATAGAATTTGTTTATGTCGTTCACTTGATCCTGCAATAAATCCCGTTGAGCAG
>JAGGRV010000446.1 GCA_021159445.1 Deltaproteobacteria bacterium
GGTGGAAAATCGAATTCGGTTTCAAGGAGATCAAACAGGAGATTGGCAGCAGCAAGAGCCAGACCCGTAATGCCCACGCCGTGATCAATTATGTCAATTTTTCTATGATGGCAGCTACCGTTAGGAACGGGAGATAAATAAGTTGAACAAAAATTAATAGGATTTTTTGTTGTATTCAAGGCGCGAGGAGCGAGCATAACGGGTTATGTGATCGACGAGCAACGAAGAAGACGGCAAAAAAGACATTAATTTGTTCAAGTTATTTATTGTACGTTCCTTACCTTGCTGCGCATGGTTGCTTAAATCTACAATGCATAATCTTAGTGAAACTTCAGATGTATCTAGCAAGGCAGTATCAGAAAGACTGTAGCATAAAATATTTCATCAGGCATTCCTATCAGGGCAAGTCAGATACGTGGCTTAGCAAAAGCCTGTTTAACTTGGGTCACGATCCTGAAGAATACATAGTCTATGTGGGGGACAGGGCATTCTATATTGATCCTGCTGTGGAGGAAGCTATCTCATCCCAGGGAGTTGTTTATAATTACGATGAGCTGGAGGAAATATTTATGCCTTTTCTGGATCCTGAAATTCGCAGGGTCGTGGAACAATTTGGTAAACGTGGGGGTAAAAGGCACCACAGATACAGCAAAGAGGAGCTTGCAGCCATGCAAAAGGACATCCATCCTTTTGACCGGCGCAGACTATGCTTTCTAAAATTTTGTCATACAAAAATAGAGGATTTGTCAAACCAGCCCTTTTCTTTTTTCAATATCTTGCTCAATAAGTCCAGGGACGAAATTGAACATGTCTTTGAGAATATGGAATTTATGCTCAGTCCACGTGAGAAAAGAATGTACCTCTATGCCATATTTGATATTCCCAGGCGTTTTGCCCCCAGACTTACCCGTTTCCTCCCGGACGTCCAGGATCAAGACCTCATTGACAAATACTTGCTGGAGGAGATCTGTAAACTTGACCAAGATTCCACTTTTTTAAACCAAGGCGCAGTCCCTTGGGACGCAAGAGGCGTTCATCCTTATCTGCGAAAGTATCTGATCCAGTACTTTGATGTTTTATACAAATGGCCAATTACTGACGGCAGTGCCGGACATAGCACCGCAGGACATAAAGTGTGGCCGCCCCCTGCAAAATCCTCAGATGAAAAGTATTTTAAGGCAATGGGTATAAGCGCCAATGAATTTTCGCGCATTGGAAAAAAGGAATTTATTCTTCTGTTCAGGCGTAAGGCCCAGGAGCTGCATCCTGATAAGGGGGGAGACCATGAGGCATTTATAGCGCTGCAACATGCATATCAGATCCTTATATGTAGGAAGACATAGCAGGACTGCGAGCGACCTGTTAGTCCTTGACCTTATGGTGCCCCCGGCATGATTCGAACATGCGACACCAGGATTAGGAATCCTGTGCTCTATCCCCTGAGCTACGGGGGCCACAAACGGATGAGCGATACCATGGTGATTGTGTTACTGTCAAGTTCAATTGAGCTACTTACTATTTTAGATTACTGATGACTACAGACAAATTCAATCCAAAAAAGCTCCTTGCAATAGAGACGTCCTGTGACGAAACTGCCGCTGCGGTCCTAGGGGATGGCAGGCAGTTGATGAGCAATGTAGTGGCCTCTCAGGTTCATATCCACAAGGAATATGGGGGAATCGTTCCTGAATTGGCCTCAAGACACCATCTGGAAGATATAGTCCGGGTTGTGGAAAAGGCACTCCTGGATGCAAACACTGACAGGTCTGCAATAGATGCCATAGCAGTTACCCAGGGTCCGGGACTGGTGGGCTCGCTGGTTGTCGGACTGTCCTTTGCCAAGGCCCTGGCAATGGCCCGTGGTATTCCCCTGACAGGCGTAAATCACCTTCACGCACATCTCTCTTCTGTATTCCTGTGCGAACACACTCCCTCATTTCCCTTTCTAGGCCTTGTGGTGTCAGGTGGCCACACAAACCTCTATGTGGTTAATAATTTCCTCTCAGCAGAGCTCCTGGGGCAGACCAGGGATGATGCCGCAGGAGAGGCCTTTGATAAAGTGGCAAAGATGCTTGGACTTGAGTATCCTGGAGGCCCTATAATCAGCCAACTTGCTGAAAAAGGGGATCCCAAAGCCTTTTCTTATCCAAGGGCAAAACTCCCCAAAACACCTTTTGACTTCAGCTTCAGTGGTCTTAAGACCTCTGTTTTGACCTCGGTCAAGAAATTGTCCGGTCAGGGCCCGTTACCTATTCAGGATATCTGCGCCTCGTTTCAAGAGGCAGTTGTTGACGTGCTTGTGGAAAAAACTTTATCTGCTGCAAAAAACTATAATATAAGCAGGATAGCAGTGACAGGAGGAGTTGCAACCAACTCCAGGCTTAGAGCCAGAATGGCCGAGGAGACACACAAGCTTGGCTACAAGGCCTATTTCCCATACCCTGAATTGTGTACTGACAACGCCGCAATGGTTGCTCTGGCTGGTTATCATCAGATAAAGGCCGGAATCCTGATCAATGAAGATGCAGATGTCTACTCAAGACTTCCTTAGTATAGACTTCGTTAAG
>JAGGRV010000184.1 GCA_021159445.1 Deltaproteobacteria bacterium
GTGCTAACTTACCCGGAGACTGGGCCTTATATGACATTCCTGTTCCCCGGATCAAGTCCGGGGCAGGCTTAGCTCATAGCTTTGCACTCCGGCTTCCTTCAGACACCATCTCGCGATGATGCCCTTGCCTTCGGCTAGTACTTTCGTTACCATAATCAAATATGGAACGGGGTTCATATACAGGGGACTTTCACCCCATAAGTTCACGCCCATGCCGGGCCGGGCGTACACAAGGGCATGTACGCGGACCGGAATTCCGCTGCGCTCCATTCCGGCCGGTGATGCCCAACGCCAAGTAATGAACAAGCAGACAAGGACTTTCCAATGATATGGACAATGAGAATTGAGTGCGTTTGGGGATGGTATCTGGAAGAGGAATGCATACGTGTAATCGAGATTGACTCCAAGGCATCTCTATACGATCTACATGAAGTAATCCAAGATACAGTTGAGTTTGACAGAGATCACCCATTTGAATTCTATGCGGGTAGAAATTGGAAAAACAGAAAGCTCCTATTTGACGAGTGGTTCGACCGACAAGGTTCTTTGAATGTATATGCAAGTATGTCGATCGAGCAGATATATCCTCTCCCGAAGGGGTTGAGGCTCTTCTATCATTTTGATTTCGGGGACAATTGGTACTTTGACATAAGAAAGAGCCGGAAGAAACCTACAGAACCACAGGCTGGTATCAAGTATCCCCGCGTTGTTGATAAAATTGGCCCTAATCCGCGTCAATATGGTCAGCCCAGTGAAGAATAAAGGGGCCGAACAAACGCATCGAGACAGACTGTGAGAAGCCAGCGGCTCTATTCTCGAACAGCCTGGACACTGCGGTTCAATTTTTATAGAAGGAGCTTTCATTATGTCTACAGACAGTGATACTCCCTGTCCATGTGGTAGTGGCAAAAAATATAAAAACTGCTGCATAGGTAAGTCCAAAGAAGATCCCACTGAACTTCTCTGGCGTCGTATTGGGAAAGTCAACAAGGAACTGACAAATAAAATTCTGGCCCATACGATTAAACACTATGGCAATGGTGCCATACATGATGCATGGGAAGAATTCATTGGCGATCCGACAGTACCATTTGACCCGAAAACCCGCCTCATCACAGTTTTTATGCCATGGTTTCTTTACAACTGGTACCCTGATGAATATGGAGAGGTGGAGTATCCTCATGATTTAGTCGAAGATCAACCAGCCCTCTTTTTCCTTAAAAGGCAGAGGAAAAGACTCAGCCCCTTGGAGTGTGCCTACATTAAGGCATCAATCAGGGAACCCTTGACCTTTTTGGAAGTAATTGACAGCATGCCAGGCCAGAGGTTCACTCTCAAAGATATTTTTCTTGACAGAGAACTATCTGTGATTGAAAAATCAGGATCACAAAATGCACAAAAAGGCGATATTCTTTTTGGCAAATGTATTACCATTGAGAATTTGACGACGCTTGAGGCGTGTGGGCATTTTCTCATACAGCCTATCCATAAATTACACCTCATCAATATCCGTGAAAAAATCGAACAGGACTGCATGCCCATTTCTATTGAGGATCTATGCGATTAT
This sequence comes from Deltaproteobacteria bacterium, assembly GCA_021159445.1. Lineage (GTDB taxonomy): Bacteria > Desulfobacterota > Dissulfuribacteria > Dissulfuribacterales > UBA3076 > UBA3076. The sequence continues at coordinate 1,568 of JAGGRV010000184.1, forward strand.
GATCTTGATCTTATCCGGATATTCCTCGACATTGAACACTTGAGTTATAATCCCGAATTTCGATTTCAAAATACCGATGGCGATGTATTTAGCTTTAACAAGGTCATCTTCGACATAGACTCTGCTCAACAAGCCTTTGACTCCTTGAAATACCTTGCCGAAAATACAGATGACAGCGTTTTGTTGAAAGACGCCGAAAGGGACAAGGCCGGCCATCTGACCAAGGTGCGGTTCAACTGGATTGGCCAAGGGAATAAAATGATAGATCAGTGGGAAACGACCATTCTGGGCGATGTTATCATTGAAAGGTCAAGGCTCACCATTCATGTAAACTCTGTGCAGCGGGCGAATAGGATTAAACAAATAATAGAAAAACAATTGTCTGGGGCAAAATATAAGGCAACAGTGATCGAAACTGTTGAGGCGAAACTCAAAGATATGCAAAGTCAAGAATCAAGTCCTGAAGCGCTGGCTGCAAAGAAAAAAAGACAAGAGATAGAGGCAATACCTGAAGTGCAGGAAGCAATGGACAAAATGCTGCGCACATACTATGAAACTTGGCTGGACAAAGAGCTTCCTGCCTTGGATGGAAAAACTCCACGCCAGGCAATAAAGACAAAAAATGGCAAAGAGAAGGTTGAAACCCTGCTCCTCCACCTGGAGCGCAGCCATAAAAATGGACTAGCCTTGCCAGAGGGTATTATTAAAAAAATGCGACAGCAACTTAATCTTTTCTGAAGATAAAGCATATAAGAAAATGTAGAAAAGCCGTTTTTGGTGTCAAAATGGGCATTATTCAAATTAACCGGCGGAATCGCCAAACCAGAACATTCACCAGACCAGAAGGGACGCTGTCGTTCCCAAAATAGTTCGGTGGCTGGCTGGTGATGTAAGCGTTCGGCTCAGCAAATCAAAGGGGACGTTCGTTCCGAGCGTTCTTGACGGGAAAGTAGAAGGGGGCCATTCG
>JAGGRV010000291.1 GCA_021159445.1 Deltaproteobacteria bacterium
TGGGCACTGGTTCAGTTTGATATAGAGCGTAACCCACTAATATTAATTGAGATTTATTAACAGTAGACAATATTGACATTATGGTTTATATGTAATCTATCCTATTTCATCTATAATTTTGAGAGGTAGATTATATGAGCATTTTTTCAAAGAAATGTCCGAATTGTACATCCAAAAAGTATAAAGTCCAATACCATTATAAAACAAAGAATCATGGAACTCGCGCTATTCTTACATGTCACAATTGTGGATGTTCATTCTCAGAAACGACAAACACTTTCCTCTATAACCTTAAGAAACCCATTAGTACAATATGGCAAGCAATAAACAACCGAACAGAAGGACTCGGGTTCAATGCAACAGCAAGGGTTTGTGGGATATCTAAGAACACGCTTCTGGATTGGGAAAATAGATTTACAAACCTTTATCATGTGTTATTTTTATATTCACTCACTCATTGCTTTTTGCAATTAGTCATTGAACCCATGTTTGCCAGTTGATCATGCCCAAATCAATATAACCTATTGAAATGTTTGAAAAGGTCAAATTGTGCTGCTAAAGATTACGTCTAAGAATATTTTCCTTGACAAGGCTATAAGTAGTGTGTATAGTGCTTTGTATCTATATTCCTTACGTCTAAGAAGTGAAATGATGGATTTGGCAGAACTTCACCTCCATTGGGGGGCCAGCCAGTACAAGGGCAAAAGCTATCGTTCCTACAGCCTTGCCCGCGGATACCGAGAAAATGGTAAGAACCGCAAAGAAATAGTGATGAAACTCGGGAAATTGTCCGAAACTGAGGCGGAAAGGTGGCGCAAATTCTTAAAAGCGATAAAGAAACCAGACGCCTTTTTGACAACTCTTGATGACCTCTATGTCACTATTCATTATGCCTATCTCGATGTCGCTACGGCAAATGCAATCTGGGATGAATGGGAATTAGATGAAATTTTTCCTCGTAATGGCAAAAGAGTTGTGCCAATTGCAACTATAGCCCGCATCCTTTCTGTAAACCGTTGTATCGACCCTGCTGCCAAGTCACAAACGCCAGAATGGTTTCATAGCACCGCTTTGCCGTGGTTACTTGATGTCAATCCAGAGCTAATCAATGCCTCTCGTATTTTTCGTGAGTTAGATGTTATCGAGAGTCACAAAGAGGCGATATGTAAGCATTTGTTTAACCGAATGAGACGTGATGATCCAGATTCTATGAGATCCGTTTTCTACGATCTCTCCAGCACGACCTTTACCGGATCCCGTTGTGTCCTGATGAAATGGGGACATTGCAAGGAGGGTTATCACAATCACGTAGTCTTGGCGTTAGTAGTCAATAGCGACGGTCTACCATTTTATTGGGAGGTGCTTCCGGGCGGTACCGCAGACTCCAAGACAATTATTTGGTTGCTCGGACGTCTCAAAGACCGTTTTAAAGTGCCGGAAACGACTTTGGTCTTTGATCGCGGCATGGTTTCTGATGACAACCTTACCCTCATAGAGGAAGCCGAAATTAAATACATTTCGGCGATGGATAAAAGTCAATTAGAAGGAATCACCGGCCTTGATTTTTCCTTGTTTTCCCATTTAGACCCTAACCATGTTGATGAGCAAGCAGCCGACTTGCCCGGCTTCACAAAGCTTAACAAGATTACATATTACCAGGAAGTAAAGCTTGAGGGAAAACGTCGCTACATCCTCTGCTTCAATCCGGAAATGTTCAAAGATCAACGTAAAGCAAGAAAACAAGCGGTTGCTGATTTCCACGCATTTGTGGACAACCTAAACGCAGAATTACATGAGGCAAAGAACTCCCGGCAACGTAAGCCTACATATAATAAATTCAAACAGAGACTTATAAAAACAAAGCTAACTGCTTTCGTGGATGTCAAATTGCGTATTGTACACGTGAAGCGCGAAACTACCGATGGCTCTATTCGTACCTACAAAGCAACGGTTGCTGTAGATAAAACTGAGATGCGCAAGGCCGGAAGACTTGACGGATTCTGGTTGCTGGTAACTAACCATACAGAAATGGTGAACGAGGCATTCAAAGTACCTGCAGAAGAAGTAATCATTCCGTACCGGGATAAGCTAGTAATCGAGTCGGCTTTTCGGGATATTAAGTCATTCGTAGAAGTCAAACCTTTGTATGTATGGACGGAAGCGCATGTTAAAGCGCACTATACATGTTGTGTTCTCTCCCATCTAGTCAATCGAACTCTTACCATACGGCTCCATAAAAACGAAGGCTGTGCCACAAAAGAAATTGTTGCACACGAAAAGTTCTACAAGAAACTTTCTGGTTGTCAAATAGATCATATCCAAGTTGATAATGTCGGCCTGTCAACCTATAGTATGACCCGACCTACAAGTGAGCAAAAGGAGCTTGTCGAAAGGGTGGGGCTAACCAAACTACTCTCCCTTCAAGCCCTGAAGAATACAACAGCCTGCATGGATACTTGATTACGTCTAAGAATTTTTTACGGATGTGAGAGTTTTCAATAACTTAGCGGTTGCAAGTGGTAAAGATAGG
>JAGGRV010000180.1 GCA_021159445.1 Deltaproteobacteria bacterium
ACAGTTTTATCCAAAAGCTAACCGCTAATGGCTAAAAGCTAACCGCACAGGTCGGGAAAATTTGGTGATTGGGTGATTGCGGAAAAATTGCGGAAGTAAAAAACGGTTATGATTACATTATAGAAATGCATCCTGTTTTGAAAGAGCTTGAAATCCTGTCTTCTTCCAGGGAAGCCTATGTGGCTGGTGGGCCCGTGAGGGACTGGCTCCTGGGCAGAAAAGTGCTGGATCTTGATCTTGTGGTGCCGGATGGTGCTATCGCCCTTGCCCGAAAATTTGCCCAAAGTACAACAGGACACTTTGTCATGCTGGATGAGAAGGAAGGGGTGGCAAGGGTTGTCTGTAAAGATTTTATTCTGGATTTCAGTCAGTATAGAGATATGGCCAATAACATCGAGGAGGACCTGTATCAGCGGGACTTCACTATAAATGCCATGGCAGTATCACTGTCTTCAGCCCTCCCCTTACTCGTTGAAGTTCCGGCCTTATCCAATCACCAAATCACCAAATCACCAAATCACCAAATCCTAGATCCTACAGGGGGTCTTGCAGACCTTGATAATCGAATAATAAAGGCAATTTCTCAGAAAAACCTTGAATCTGATCCTCTAAGGCTCCTTAGGGCCTATCGTTTCAGGTCCCAACTGGATTTTGAGATAGAGCAGCGAACAAGGGATTACATCAGGGACCTGTCGGGTTCTATGGACTCAGTTGCGTCAGAGCGTATTAGCCACGAACTCAGGCTGATTATGGAGTCAGAGAGGGGCGGCAGGACACTTCATGAGATGGTTCGGGTCAGGTTGCTGCAGGTACTTATACCTGAGATCAATCCTATGGACGGTATGCCTCAGCCGGGTTATCACCATCTGGATGTACTTGGTCATAGTCTTGCGGCGGTTGAGGCCATGGAGGATCTTATTGCCAATCCCTGCAATAAATTTTTCCCATGTGGGCCTATGGAGCACTGGATTGCTGAAAATAGTGCTCGAATTCCTGATCTTAAGTGGGCGGCTTTTCTTCATGACATCGGCAAACCAAGCTGCAAGGGGGAAAAGCAGGGACGTACTACCTTTTACCGTCACGACTACAAAGGTTCAGACATGGTTCTGGTAATAGGAAAACGTCTTCGTTGGCCCAAACAGGAAACTATATTTGTAGCCAAGTTGGCAAGGCTTCACATGCGCCCATTTCACCTCCTGAAAGATATTAGACAAGGAGGACCCACTAAACGGGCCATGAGGCGACTCCTTGCGGAAACCGGCGCTGATTACCCGGCCCTCTTTCTTCTTGCCATGGCTGACAGCATGGCCGGCTGTGGGCCGCTTAAGCCATTAGAGCTTGATGCAGAACTAGCCGGGCTTTGGGAAAAGGTACACACTTTTTATCAGGATTGGCTAAAGCCGGTAAAGATGCGGCCCCGGCTCCTTACAGGCCATGATCTTCAAAGGATCTTTGAGCTATCTCCCGGGCCATTGATAGGCAAATCTCTTGATGCCCTGGAAGGGGCCCAGGTGGAAGGGGCAGTCAGTACCAGGGACGAGGCCGTGAGTTGGCTGAGGGCCTGGTTTGATTCTGATGAGGGTGCCTTAGTTGATGTATCTCAGTCTTAATCAGTACCTGCGCTCGATCTTTGGGGAAAGGGTGCAAAAGATTTCCCTGGACGCGGGTTTTACATGCCCTAATCGGGATGGAACCAAAGGCAGGGGCGGCTGCATATACTGCGATGCCAGAGGCTCAGGGACCGGCGCCTACGAATCAGGTAAGGACATAGCTGAGCAGATGAAGGCTGGAATCAACTGGGCCGAAAGACGCTACGGTGCCAGGAAGTTTATTGCCTACTTTCAGTCTTTCTCCAACACATATGCTTCGATTGAAAGGCTTGAGTCCGTTTATACACAGGCCCTTGTTGGGCCTGAGGTGGTGGGGCTCTCTATCGGCACCCGCCCGGATTGCGTGGATAAAGAGCGTCTGGAGCTGATTTCACGTCTTGGTGAAGGGCGCATGGTCTGGATGGAATATGGACTTCAGAGTGCCTCTGATACCACACTTGCCAGGATCAACAGGAAACATACAGTGTCTGATTTCGTCCAGGCCGTTGAAGTTTCAAAAAAATACGGTTTGATGACCTGTGCGCATGTCATCTTTGGACTGCCCGGGGAAGGCCGCCGCGAGATGGAAGACACCATCAGGCTTCTGTCGGATCTTCAGGTGGAGGGGATCAAGTTCCATCATCTGTACATCGTGAAAAATACTGAGCTTAACAGGCTTTACAAGGCCGGTAATTATAAACCCATTGCACAGGAAGATTATGTGGAAATGGTGGCATGGGCCCTGGCGACCCTTCCCAAAGGCACTGTTATCCAAAGGCTCACGGGAGATCCTCCCAGGAATGAGCTGGTGGCCCCTGACTGGTCATTAGACAAAAGACAGACTATTGCTATGATCCAGGACAGGATAAAAAGGATCTGTGCGGTTAGCCGTTAGCGGTTAGGTATTAGTTTAATGATTACAGGATGTTTTACTATTACAA
>JAGGRV010000187.1 GCA_021159445.1 Deltaproteobacteria bacterium
GAAGAGGGACTCGAAGTTGCCTTGAATGGACATAAAGGACAACGTGTTTACATGAAAAAAGCTGATGGCGAATTTGAAGCGCATCTCATAGCGGTCAGTTGCTCTAAACCACCGAAAGGATTCGCCAGATGGTCGTTACGACTTCTGGCAGACAAAGTCGTTGAGCTTGAGTACATAGACAAAATATCGTACGAAACAGTGAGAAGGGTTTTAAAAAAACGAAATAAAGCCCTGGAAAAAAACAGGCTGGGTAATTCCACCAGAGAAAAACAGTAGTTTTGTTGCTCATATGGAGCAGGTGTTAGATGTTTACAAACGGTCATATAATTCTGATTTTCCTGTTGTTTGCATGGATGAATCACCCAAACAGTTGATAAGAGAAACTCGCATAGCGCTTCCATTATCGAATGGAAGACCGGCTCGATATGATTACGAATACGAACGTTGTGGTACCTGTACTATTTTTATGGCAAATGAACCGCTAATTGGCAAGCGTATGGTCAAAGTGACTGAGCGAAGAACAAAGATAGATTGGGCATATTTTCTGGAAGACATCGCCAACAGCTATAAATATGCGCGCAAAATTACTCTGGTGATGGATAATTTGAATACACACAATCCGGGCTCGTTATACGAGGCATTTTCTCCTGAGAAAGCTAAAATATTATGGGACCGATTTGAATTCGTATATACCCCTAAACATGGGAGTTGGCTGAATATGGCGGAGATTGAGTTGAACGTGCTTTGCCGACAATGCTTAAACAGAAGAATTGATGATATTTCGGTACTCAAGGCAGAAATAAAGGCGTGGCAAAATCATAGAAACAATTTGCATTCGGACATAAACTGGCGCTTTACTACAAACGATGCAAGAATAAAACTAAAGAGACTTTATCCAACATTTAATGAGAGTATGTCAGGTTAAGTGTGTAAACGGCATTTTTCATAAGAGCTCGTCAAACGCAAACCTGTCCGCAAACAGTATGGCAAACTGATTCAATGCCTGTTTCCATACCCGTATAGGCATTGTCCATCTTTTTGAGATATTTTTTAAGCCTAAATATAACAGCTTAAGCGCAGACTCATCATTGGGAAACGACCCGCGATTTTTGATGATCTTCCTTAAACTGTGATGTAATGACTCAATAGCATTAGTCGTATAAATAACTTTCCTAATGTTCTCTGGATAAGCCATAAACGGGATTATTCCCTGCCAGTTCCGTCTCCATGATTGTGATATAGTCGGATACTTATCATCCCATTTTTTTGCGAATACATCAAGCTCTTGTTCAGCTTGATCTGCATTAGTAGCCCGATAAATTCTTTTTAGATCAGCACATACCTGTTTTTGATCCTTGAACGACACGTATTTCACTGAATGGCGGATCATATGCACAATACACAATTGAACCTGAGTATTAGGAAAAACCGAGCCGATAGCATCGGGAAAACCTTTTAATCCGTCCACACAGGCAATAAAAATATCTTTTAAACCGCGATTATTAAGTTCGGTTATCACCTGCAGCCAAAATTTTGCGCCTTCATTTTTCGCGATCCATAGTCCTAAAACCTCTTTCATCCCGTCCATATTGATGCCCAGCGCCACATACACAGCTTTATTATAAATATGCCCGTTATCGCGGATTTTGACCCGCAATGCGTCTAAAAATATGACCGGATAAACAGGTTCCAACGGACGGTTCTGCCATGTTTTTACTTCATCGATCACACTTGCGGTTACCGTAGAGATGAGGTCGGGAGAAACCTCAACCCCGTAAATTTCCTCGAGATGACCTTGTATTTCACGGACAGTCATGCCTCTGGCGTACATGGATATGATTTTATCGTCAAATCCGTCGAACCTTTTTTTATGTTTGGGAATTATTTTCGGTTCAAAACTTGAGATTCGATCGCGGGGAACTTTTATTTCCAAAGGTACATGATCGGTTGTTATCTTTTTCATATTTTTACCGTTGCGGGAATTGCCCGTATTTCTTCCTGAGGGACAATGTTTCTCATAGCCGAGATGATGAGTCATTTCTCCTTCTAAAGCGCGTTCTAATAACGCTTTTGTCAATTGTTTAAGGATTCCGGAGTCTCCGATTAAGTCTTCAGGATTTTTGTAATCTTTAAGAAGTTCATCAAGCAAATCTTTTCTAATGGCCATAATTTTTCCTTTCTTTTTGCTGGATTTTGATCAATCAGCTCGCTGATTGATCAAGTCTACACCAGCTGTTAAGATTTATCAAAAACTACAACCATTTACACACTTTTTATGACACACCTTCCAATCCACAATTTTCTATTATATCTCATTTTTCAGCACTCCCAAAGTATCAATAAAAAAAGCGCTTCCCCTTGAAGAGAAGCGCTTTTTTTATTTTACAAACATTACGCGGATATATCCAGTGCCCGTTGAGCTTTAAGTTTATTAATAAACTCATTGGTAATCTGAAGTTTTCTTTTTAACTTCATAC
>JAGGRV010000132.1 GCA_021159445.1 Deltaproteobacteria bacterium
TCAAACCTTTTCAAGAGAGAGAATTATACACAACCATTGAGATGGCTCTTTACAAACATAAGATCGGAAAGAAATTAAAAGAAAGCGAACAATGGCTATCCACTACACTCAAAAGTATAGGTGACGCAGTGATTGCCACCGATGCCAGCAAATTAATAACATTTATGAATCCGGTAGCCGAGGCTTTGACAGGCTATAAGCAGGAAGAAGCTGTAGGCAAACCCTTAAAAGAGATTTTCAATATAGTAAATGAGAAAACAGGCAAACAGGCCAAGAATCCTGTCACAAGGGTACTCCGGGAAGGTGTTATTGCCGGGCTGGCAAACCATACGGTGTTGATAGCCAAAGACGGTACAAAAAGACCTATTGATGACAGCGGTGCACCTATCAAAGATGATAAAGGAAGAATTATTGGTGTAGTTCTGGTCTTCCGTGATATCACCGAGCGAAGGATAGCAGAGGAGCAACTTAGAGCATCTGAAGAAAGACATAGAAGCGTTGTGGATAACATCAATGTCGGCATAACTCTGATAAGCCAGAATATGGAAATACTGACTTTGAATAATCAGATGAAAAAGTGGTATCCGGATATTGATATCTCACAAAAACCTATTTGCTACGAGGCTTTTAATAAACCAGACAGAAGCGACATATGTCCTAATTGCCCGACATTTATAACTCTGGTTGATGGAGAAGTTCATGAATCAATATTGGATAGGCTGGTAGACAATGAAGTAAGAAATTACAGGGCGGTTTCTTCCCCACTTAAAGATAGAACAGGTAAAATTATAGCAGCCATAGAGATGTTTGAAGACATCACCGAGCAGAAGAAAGCACAGGAGGCTTTAAAAAGGAGCGAAATTAAGTACCGTGAGCTTGTACAGAATGCAAATAGCATTATTTTGCGAATGGACTCTCAGGGTAAAGTTACTTTTTTCAACGAATTTGCCCAAAAATTTTTCGGTTATACTGAAGATGAGATACTCGGCAGGAATGCGATCGGTACTATAGTGCCGGAAAAAGATTCCACAGGCCGCGACCTTGCAGCAATGATCCGGGACATTGGGGTTAATCCTAAAAAATATGCTAGTAATGAAAATGAAAACATCCTGAAAGACGGTGAAAGGAAATGGGTTTCATGGACTAACAAGGCTATTCATGACAAGGATGGAAGCATAGTAGAAATACTTTGCGTTGGTAATGATGTTACTGAGCGCAAGCTTCTTGAAAGGAAACTTCTTCAGGTTCTGAAATTGGAATCTATCGGGACTCTGGCCGGAGGTATTGCCCATGACTTCAATAACCTGCTCATGGGGATACTTGGCAATACATCCTTAATGCTGTTGGATGCCGATCCAGCAAATCCAAATTACAACAGATTGAAAAGCATAGAAAAACAGGTCGAAAGCGGATCTAAACTAACTGCGCAGCTTTTAGGGTATGCGAGGAAGGGAAAATATGAACTAAAGTCTATTAATCTGAACCAGTTGGTGAAAGATACTGCTGAGATTTTTGGCAGAACCAGAAAGAACATTTCGATTTATTTAGAGCTAACGCCCGATCTTCTTGCAGTTGAGGCAGATAAAGGCCAGATCGAACAGGTTTTGTGGAACCTGTATGTTAATGCGGCTGACGCCATGCCGGATGGAGGCGGTTTTATTTTGAAGACCTTTAATACAGACCACAAGAATATGAAGAGCAGATTATATGTTCCCCTGCCCAGCAAGTATGTTGCGCTGGTCGCCACTGACACTGGGATAGGCATGGACAAAGAGACTCTGGAACGAATATTTGATCCGTTTTTTACTACCAAAGATATGGGGCGGGGAACAGGTCTTGGTCTGGCCTCAGCCTATGGCATCATAAAGGGCCACGATGGATATATTGATGTAGAATCCAAAAAAGGTGAGGGCACCACCTTCAGAATTTATTTGCCGGCATCGGAAAAAAAGATTGCAAAATCTGTTGACATTACAGAAAAGTTGTTAAAGGGAACCGAAACCGTTATTTTAGTAGACGATGAAGAATTAATATTAGATGTGGGACGGGATTTACTGGAAAAAATGGGTTACAAAGTACTCACGGCCGGAGGTGGACGTGAGGCAATTGAGCTATATAAGAAAAAACAGGATGACATAGACATTGTCATTTTAGACATGATCATGCCTCATATGTCTGGTAGTGATACCTATGACCGCATGAAGGAGATCAACCCGGATATAAAGGTGCTCCTTTCAAGTGGATACAGCATAGGCGGTCAGGCAACTGATATATTAAACCGTGGCTGTAATGGCTTTATTCAGAAACCTTTCAATATGAATGAGTTGTCTGTAGCGATAAGACAAATCCTTGACAAAAAATTGACTTCTTAATTACGATCTTGGTGCAAATTAAACTTGACGTTTTTGCCAGAGACGATTCTTCATCCAACCCAGTTAGGAACGTACAATAAATAACTTGAACAAATTAATGTCTTTTTTGCCGTCTTCT
>JAGGRV010000085.1 GCA_021159445.1 Deltaproteobacteria bacterium
CCAATGATTCGTAACCAACAGGCAAATCCAGGAGTTCTTCAGGGATACATCCGCCCGAAGGCCCGCCGGTCTGGACCGCCTTGAAACGCTTCCCTCCCGGGATACCTCCGCCTATGTCAAAGATAATCTCGCGAAGCGTCGTGCCCATCTCCACTTCGACAAGGCCCACATTCCGGACTTTTCCCACAAGTGAGAATATCTTCGTCCCTTTATCAGTGGCAGTGCCTATTTTTGAATACCACTTGCCCCCATTCAGGGCAATCCTGGAAACGTTTGCCAGTGTCTCCACGTTATTTATAACCGTAGGTTTGCCCCACAGTCCCTCTATGGCAGGGAAGGGAGGTTTTGGTTTTGGCCTACCGCTTCTTCCTTCTATTGAGGCTATAAGCGCTGTTTCCTCTCCACATACAAATGCGCCCGCGCCCTTTACTATCTTGATTTCAAAATCAAACCCGCTTCCCATGATATTGTGTCCGAGGAGCCCCAGATCAGTGGCTTGAGCGATGGCTGTAGATAGATGATGGACAGCCAGCGGATACTCTGCGCGCACATATATGATCCCTTGAGAGGCCCCCACGGCATAACCGGCGATCATCATCCCTTCCAATATGCTGTAAGGATCGCCTTCCATTACGCTTCGGTCCATAAAGGCACCTGGATCACCCTCATCACCGTTGCAAATTATGTACTTTTCTTCACCAGGGGCATTGCGTGCTGTTTCCCACTTGATGCCGGTTGGAAACCCGGCACCTCCTCTTCCCCGCAGACCGCTGAGTTTGATTTCTTCAATGACTCCTTCAGGGGTCATTTGAGACAGAATTTTGGCAAGGGCCTGAAAGCCATCGACCTTTATATAATCTTCAATGCTGGTAGGATCTATGCGACCGCAATTCTTCAGCACAATCCTTTTCTGTTTCTTGTAAAAGGGAATATCATTCTCATAAAGGCACTTTTGGCCGGTAACAGGGTCTTCGTACAGGAGCCTCTCGACCACTCGATCTTCAAGCAATGTCTCAGAAATGATTTCCGGCACGTCCTCTTTTGTTACGCTATTGTAGAAGATATTTTCCGGGCCTATAACCACATTCGGCCCTCTCTCGCAAAACCCATGGCAACCTGTCTTCTTGACCGTTATCTCATCTTCAAGCTCCTGCTCCTTGATTTCCTTGACAAAGGCCTCCCTGACATGCTCACTTCCAGAGGACATACAACCGCTTCCACAGCAGACACTGACCAATTTCCCGGTTGTCTGTTCGCCGGCAATGAGGGTTTCCCTCAGGAGTCTCAACGATTCCACGCTACCTATTCTGTAGTTTTCTATTGATGGTATTGAGATCGATTTTTTCATATTTATACTATGTCTCTGACAATATGATTCCGCTGAAAATACCCCATCTACTGCGTTGCATAATAGCTGAAAGCTGAAAGGGGTTGATTAAGATAGCTTTTTGAGCTTTGATCTGATTCCAGCGCCTCTGCGGTGAAAAGCATTCCGAGCAGAATCATGTCTGGGTCTCTGTATTATCAAGGTCCTCTGTAAGTAATTTCTTGACCTTTCTCACTGTCATTCTCGAATGGATTTCGTCATCTACCAGGACAACTGGAGCCAAAGCACATGATCCCAAGCAGGCCACTCGCTCAAGACTGTATTTGTAGTCCGGAGTCGTCTGGCCTGTCTTGATCCCAAGGCAATTTTCCGCTGTTTCCAGGATGTCTCGTGCGCCTAATACATGACAGGCGGTCCCCTGGCATACAGAGACGAGATGATCACCCCGGCGGGTCAAATAGAAATGGTCATAGAAAGTTGCCACACTGAATACCTGGCTCGGTGGCAACTTCAAGAAATCTGCAATTGAGAACAATGCGGCCTCGGGCAGATACCCAAACTCCTCCTGAACCCTCTGCAGGATGGAGATTAACCCTCCCCTTTCTCCTTCAAAAACTGCAAGTATCTTATTAAGTCTTTCAGTATCCATTCAATTCTTCAATTCCCCTTTTAACGCTTACCCTGAATGATGCTTTCAGCCATCCTCACATCTTCCATGCTGCCGATGAACACCGGCACCCTCTGATGAAGATGATGCGGCTCAATATCGAGTATACATTCAGTACCGGTGCTTGCATGTCCTCCTGCCTGTTCGACTATATAAGCCAGGGGATTGACCTCGCACGTAAGCATCAGTTTTCCATGGGGCTTTGAAGGATCCTTTGAGTTCGCCGGATACATGTATATCCCACCTTTTAGGAGATTCCGGTGAATATCCGTTACAAAAGAACCTGTATAACGCGCTGTGTAAGGACGGCCTGTCTTTAGGTCCGGCGTCTTAAAGTATTCGATCGCGTCCTGGATATTCTCCTCCCAGAAATAATAGTTCCCCTCATTGACGCTGTAGATCTTGCCCTTTTTGGGTATGCGAATATTCTCATGGGAGAGGAGAAATTCCCCGATACTTGGTTGCAGCGTAAA
>JAGGRV010000508.1 GCA_021159445.1 Deltaproteobacteria bacterium
TTTCCGAGAATTAGCGGATAGCCTTGTGAAGCTCCATGGCCACCAATACAGTCAGCGCCAACACCAGCAGGTCCAGCCAGTATTGCCCGGATACCGGCTGGATGCATAGGACGTCGCTGATCCAGGGCGTATACATGGCGCCGATATGCACCAGTTGCGCCGCCGCTGTGCCGAACAGGAGCAGCGGATTGCGCAAAGGATTAAGCCGGAACACCGAGCGGGTCTCGGACCGGCAGTTGAACACATGGACATTCTCAAACAGCACCATGAGCAACAGAGTGCCGTTACGCGCCTCATCCACAGTGTAACCGCTGTTAAGGAGCCACTGAAAAAGGAAAAAGGCAACGCTGCCCATAACCAGCGCAGAGAGGACTACACGCTCAATCATCAGCCGGTTGAAGATGGGTTCCCGCGGCGGTCGCGGCGGATGACGCAATTCGTCACCTTCCGCCGGTTCGAAGGCCAGAGCCACATCCTGTATACCATTGGTCACCAGGTTCAGCCAGAGCAATTGCACCGCCAGCAGCGGTAAGGGCAGCCCGGTCAGTAGCGCCAGAGTGAAAAGCACCAACTCCGCGGCACCGGTAGAAATAAGAAGAAAGATCACTTTACGTACGTTGGCATAGGCGACACGGCCTTCCTCGATACCGGCCACGATGGAGGCGAAGTTGTCGTCGGTGAGGATGAGATCGGCCGTCTCCCGGGCCACGTCGGTCCCGCTTTTCCCCATAGCAACGCCCACCTGTGCCACATGCATTGCAGGCGCATCGTTGGCGCCGTCGCCGCTCACCGCTACGAAATGTCCGTTCCGTTGCAGGGACTGAACGATGTCCAGTTTTTGCTGAGGCTCCACCCGGGCAAAAACCCTGGCATGGCGAGTGAGCCTGTCCATAGCGGCGTTGTCTACTGCCTTCCTCAGTTCCGGGCCGGTGACGACCTGTTCGGGGGAATTTGCCAATTCCAATTCCCCGGCAATGGCCAAGGATGTGGCGGGGTGATCGCCTGTGATCATAGCCACCTCAACGCCCGCTTCCCGGCAATCCATCACGGCGGTTTTAGCCTCAGCGCGCAACGGGTCGATCATGCCCACCAGGCCGATCAAAGTCAATTCCTTCAGGTGCTTTTCTGAGAACACCTCCTGCGGGCCCAATGCGATCTCGCCTGCGGCCAAAGCAATGATCCGGTAACCCTTGCCGGCCATACTATCTGCCTGCTCTTCCAGCAACGACGGGTCCAGCTTCACCGCCCGCCCCGGAGCGGACATGGTGCTGCACATGGGTAACAGCCGTTCCAGAGCGCCTTTGACAAATGCGTACTGCGCGCCGTTGACTTCGTTCAGGCCGGCGGAGAACAGACGTTCCGATTCAAAAGGAATGGAGGCTATCTCAGGAAAGGCGTTAGCGGTTTCCGCCTTGATAATCCCGGCCTTGTGGGCCATCACGAGCAAAGCTACGTCAACTGCATCGCCGTGGTGGACCCAGCCATGGTCACGATGACCGAGAAAACCCTCATTGGCCAGGACCGCAGCCCGGCACAACGGTTGCAGTAGCGCCTCTTCCTCTGGTGAAGGCGTACCCCGTGAAGTGATGATAGCCCCTTCCGGTTCTGCGCTCTCACCGGTCACCTCCCACGCCTCACGGCCGGGGAAGGCGATGCGGCGCGCAGTTAGCTGATTCACGGTCAGGGTGCCGGTCTTGTCTGTGGCGATGAAGGTGCAGGAGCCCAGTGCCTCAACGGCTACCAGCCGGCGGACGATCACGTTGCGCCGGGCCATACGCCGCATGCCAATGGCCAGCGCTACAGTGAGCGCCACTGGCAGGCCCTCGGGAATGGCCGACACGGCAAGGGCAACTGCAAGCAAAAAGATTTCGCCCAGCGGCATACCTCGCATCAGCGCCACACCTGCCATGAGCAAAGCTACCACACCGACCAGAATGGCCACCCATTGGGTGAACTTCTCCATCCGGACCAGCAGAGGTGCCTTCGCGGCCCCTTTGTACAGCACGGCCTCTGCGATACGTCCCAGTTCCGTATCCAGAGCCGTGCTCACCACCACCCCCAGGCCCCGCCCCCGGTTTACCATAGTACCGGCAAAGGCCATGTTGATCCGGTCTCCCAACGCGTTGTCCGCTGTCAATATCTTGTCCGAATCTTTCATCACTGCCACAGACTCACCGGTGAGCAGGGATTCGTCCACCTTCAGGTCGTGACAGTCGAGCAGGCGTAAGTCAGCGGGGATTCTTTCACCCGATTCCACAAACACGATATCGCCTGGGACCAGCTCTTCCGCGTTGATCTCGCGAGTATCGCCCTCGCGCAGCACCCGGCTGTTGCTGGTCACCAATTGTTGCAGTGCTCCGGCCGCACGTTGGGCGGAATACTCCTGGATGGTACCGATAATGGCGTTGACCAGCAGAACCGCGCCTATAAAGGCGACGTCGGACCACTCCCGGATCGCCAGGGA
>JAGGRV010000462.1 GCA_021159445.1 Deltaproteobacteria bacterium
CGCGGTTGAAACCCTGCAAAAGCCTATCGGCTGCCAGGGAGTGTGAACGGTTACCGCAAATAACATACAAAATTAAAATTTATTTGTCTCCAACTTTCTTCACTTTTTTTAAAAAAATATAGGGGGGAGTGAATGATTACACAAAATGGGGTATTACTTCGCAAAAGTCCTGACGTGTTCATATCAGGAAGCGATTCTTAGAGTGAAGGATGCACTTAAGACTGAAGGCTTTGGAGTTCTGACAGAGATCGACGTCAAGGGAACTCTGAAAAAGAAACTAGATGTCAATTTCAGGGACTACTGCATTCTCGGCGCTTGCAATCCCTCGTTTGCCCACCGTGCGCTTGATACCGAACGTCACGCAGGTCTTCTGCTTCCCTGCAATGTTGTCGTGCAAGCAACTGATAAAGGAACGGCAGAGGTTTCTATAATCGATCCTGTTGCAGCTATAAAGGCCATTGACAATCCTGAGTTAGCAACCGTTGCCTCGGAGGTAAAAGCCAAACTTGAAAAGGTTATCACTATTCTATGACATAGCCGACCTTTCGCTGGAGTTGGACTGGCTAAAACTAGAGCTTTCCTGACTGTTCAGCATCACGGCCTGAAGGATACACATGAACGACACTCGGTGGTCAAAAACAGCAAAGAAGAAAGCCCGAGAGGCCTTTGAAAAAGCCTACGAGAGGGAATGCGCTGATCTAACCGATCAGATCCGTGCTAAGGCCAAGGCGATCCGAGAACCCAGTGACATCTGGAATCTGCACGATTTCTTGATGCAGAAGCGGAAGGAAGTGGACGACAAATACGATTATAGGTACTCGATGCTTGACTTTGTATTCGCAAGATTGATCAAAGAGGGCTGGTTGAGTTTTCAGGAGTTGGAGGGCATTGGAGACGACAACATCGTCGCAGAAGCTCGTGTTTCTACCATTGTATAGTGTGGCCGCCATTGGCGATAAACGGCCGACCGTTGTTTAAATACAGCTACGGCCGGCCGTTCATCGCTTGTGGTTCTCTCTTGTCTTCTCCCACCAATCCTCAAATGCCTTCTCTTTGTTCCACCAGTTATCTGTGTCTCTATCTGAGTTTAACCAATCCGGATATTTCCAGTCCCGCCTGTGATCGGCTTCCCACCCTTTTATGGTGATCTTTGCACTTCCTTTGAATCGCTTTCCATCTTTTAGTTCTCCTGAGACTATTATGTCATACTCCTCTCCAGGGATCATCTCCGAGAGTGTCTCCATGGCCTTGAACTTGTTAAATTTTACCAGCATCACAGGGCCTTTGTATTTCTTTGAGAACTTATTCTCATTATGCCAGTTTTTAAAGCCTCGCATCTTGTTGAGATCCCGGCCTTCTCTTAAATCAAAGATCAAAGCTATTTTTTCCCCCTGCCCAAACCACCAGGGTTGAGGATGAACCAAATAATTCAAAAGGAGTTTCTCCGGCACTATCTCTTCTACACTGTGTGAGTTACCTTCATTATCCTTGAGGTTACCTATCATGCAGAGGATACAAACCCTTTCAGCAAAGCCTTTGATCCATTCTCTTTCCTCTATGTGTTCTTTTATCCGGTTATACCAGTTGAGATTCCATCTATTTGGACGTATTATTGTGGTGGAGGATAGGATTTCTTCAGGTTTGATATAATCCAGATATTCCCACAGGTTCTCGTCACCGGCAAATTTATTAGTCACTTTCCATTTGTTATATTCTTTCACAAATGTCGAAGGTCCTTGCATAATAGTCCCGTTTTGTTCGTGGGTTTCAATAATCAGAACTATCCCGGACTTATATTCTATCTTATCAATGATGAAGATGTCTTTTAAACCCTTGACTGTATCAAACTTTTTTCGTGGATCGATTCCGGCTTCTTGATATTCTCTATTATTCTCTACAGCTGATTCCTCAGTGAAGGTTTCATAGTACCAGTCAAGGTCTTCTGTTATTAGAGAAGAAATCATAGCGGCATAGGTACTTTCCGGAGTGTCATATTTTGTCTGCTCTCTGTCTATAATTTCTACCTTCATTGGGTATTTCCCTTCCTCAGCATATGCGATTCCATTCGGTAAAAAGACAGCTAAGCACAGTATTAACATAATAGCGTACCTAATAGCGTACCTAATGGTCGTTGCTTCTTTTCGCTTCATATAGGTCTACCTCCTATACACTTACTATTGGTTTAAAGAGGGAAGCGGAATCGTTACTGGTAAAAGATTACTCCTCTCAAAATACGTTTTACTTACTTCAAAAATCATGGGTGGCCCAAATTGAGGAATCTCTATTTCAATATTACCCGATCCAGTCAATCCACCCCAGTTAGTAGTAAGCTTCAAGTCTACTGAATCTATTGCCAGTTTTTCGGTTATGCTTGTTGAACCTGCTATTTCCCCCTTGATTACGATTACCCTTGGAACCTTTGCCTTAACCATAGCACCCACCCCAACCCCAGCGG
>JAGGRV010000343.1 GCA_021159445.1 Deltaproteobacteria bacterium
TGCCCTGATTTCTCCGGTTAATTTTTCATTGGACATTTTGTTCTCCTGATTGTAGTCCTTGAACCTAAGTTAAGCGGTTAGCTGTTAGCCATTAGGGTTTAGCTTTGAAAAATCAAGGCATTACATTAATTAGAAATAACACCCAACGGGTAAATGTTTGTAATAGCAAAACATCCTGTAATCATTAAACTAATAGCTAAAGGCTAATTGCTCAATTTAGGTTGAGTCATCTGTACGGTAGATTTCCACACCTGGAGGTGGAACAAACCGGAAAAGATTGTCTGAAAGGCCTTTGTTGACCTTGACATTGCTGAATACAAGATGTGTTTTGCTACCTAACTGGTCTTCCAACCACATCTCCTTTACCAGATGGGTACCAGAATCTACGATAATCCATATGGTGCATACCTGTGGTACCGGATTCCTTGGGGTAAGCTTCAGCATCCACTTGGCGTCTGGTTGGCCTTCTATAGGATGCTCTACTATAAAATAACGCTCGATGTCACCTTTTCCAAAAAAAAAGGCCTTGCTTATCTCAGTTGAAAGTAATTGATCTCGGGGAAGCACCATTACTTGATTGGCTTCTTTCTCATACACATATACCTCTTGCCCACTGGTGACAATAAGCTGCGGTTCCGGTTGGCTGTATTCCCAGCGCATCTGGTGCGGACGATTGAAATAGACCTTTCCTTTTGCCTTGAGACCCTCTGAAGAACCGGAAGCAAACGTCTCCTGCTCGAAGTTAGAGGTAATATCAGTAGTGATTTCGTATTTTTTCTGTAACATTAATACAAGATCTTCTCCACGATCCGAAAGACCCTCTGCCGGGGACTTTGGAACAGGAGTAAATACCATAACTATAAGTAATAAAAGGTAAAATAAACGCACATTGTGCATAATTATGTCTCCATTCGGCTACAAAACAATGTAAGCGTCCACAGAACGCTGAAATTGGAAATTGGAAATTGGAAATTTGGCCTTCATGCTTTTGTACTGTTGATAAACGCATTCAATAATTTGGTTTCTTCAAATAAACCTCTTGAATGTCGTGCCAGACCATATCTGATAACGCTTTTGCCAGTTTGTAAACATCCAACTCGTAAACTCGTTTCATCTCTCCCGAATTTCTACTTTCCAATTTCAAGTTTCAAGCCGTGAACGGCTACAAAACAATACCTTGTCTGAATATTAAAGTATTTTTTTAGGTTCATCCAGCCTTGTTTTTTCGTGATTTCGTACCTTCGTGATTTTGTGATTAATTTTGAGTAATTATTTTTCATGCTCGGTGCTTCGGATTGCGTTTCCATTCACAAAATGTTATCAATTTTACATTATGATAGCCTTTGATTTGCGTTGCGATCAAGATCACACCTTTGAAGCCTGGTTTCAGGGTGGGGAGGCATTTGAGACACAGAAGGAGAAGGGACTGCTGACTTGTCCTGTCTGTGGCAGTAATAATGTACGGAAAGTCCCGTCCGCAGTTGCAGTATGCACCAGATCCGTTGGCAAAGACGGCGACACCTCGGAAGCTGTCTTGAATGAGATGCTGAATAAGATCTATACTGTGGTGGAAAAAAATACAGAAGACGTAGGAACGGCATTTGCGCAAGAGGCACTCAAGATACACTACGGCGTGACTGAAAATCGTAACATTAGGGGTGTTGCTACACCAGAGGAAGAAAAAACTCTGAAGGAAGAAGAAATTTCCTTTATGAAAATCCTGGTACCGGAAAAAATCTCTGCAAAGGGGCATTGAACCTAAGTTTAGCTGTTAGCCATTAGGGTTTAGCTTTGAGAAATCAAGGAATTACATTAATTAGAAATAACACCCAACGGGTAAATGTTTGTAATAGCAAAACATCCTGTAATCATTAAACTAATAGCTAACAGCTAAAGGCTAATCGCTCAATTTGAAGTAACCATGGATATGACAAAAAAGGTTCTACTCCGTGTAGAACATGGAAGACTGGTGGAAATGGAATACCAAGTCAGGCTATCCTCTGGAAAAGTAGTGGATTCCTCTGAAAAGTCGGGGGGACCGGTAACCTTTGTATGCGGAAAGGGTAATTTCCCAAAACCTGTTGAGGAAAATATTGTCGGGCTTGCTCCTGGAGAAAAAAAGGTAATATTTGTCCCTCCAAACTACACCTATGGATGCTATGATCCCGGGAAGGTATCGCTGGTGGCCATTGAAAGGATTTCAGGAGAAGTGCAAGTAGGCAAGGTAGTCAAGGCCCCTGACGAATTTGGCTTAAGACAACCGGCTATGGTCAAGTCCATCTGGGAAAGTGCCATGATGTTGGACTTTAACCATCCCCTGGCCGGCAAGACCCTGCATTTTGAAGTATTTGTAAAAGACGTGCGCATTACCACAACAGAAAAGGATAATTGTAATCGTTCACAGGGCACCGCATCTGCTTTGTTGTCGGGCACTTGAAGTACAGGGAGT
>JAGGRV010000618.1 GCA_021159445.1 Deltaproteobacteria bacterium
GGGTTATGTGATCGACGAGCAACGAAGAAGACGGCAAAAAAGACATTAATTTGTTGAACTTAGCGCCCTTCGGGCGGACTTGGAAAATTTTGGACACAGATTACACAGATTACACAGATTTTTATTTCACAAATGCGGCGGCATTTATGAAATGGAAGTACTGTTTGAACAATATAGACCTAATCCATAGCCATCCGTGTAATCCGTGTAATCCGTGTCCAAAAATGGAAATTCTATCAAGTTATTTATTGTACGTTCCTTAAGATAGAGGATTTTGTAAAAAGGGCTTCCGAAATTATAGAAAGCGAAGGTCAGGATTAGGGCTTCATCCCCTATTCCTACGGCGGAATGAATACTTCCCTTCCGCCGAAGGCCGGTTGCTCTTTCTCAGTTTCTTTCGGAAGCTGAGAAAAATCCGTGTAATCCTGTAAATCCTGTCTAAAAAAAATTCTATTCTTTCATGAGCTATTTTAGTTTATCTGGTTGACCTGAATGAATTTCCGCTACACCAAACATGTTGCAACCATACTGACCTTTGTCTTTATGGCCATACTCTATTCAGATGTCCTGAAAAAACTCGCTCTGGACTGGTGGAACGACCCTAATTATTCCCACGGTTTTTTGATTCCTTTCATCAGCGTCTATTGGATATGGGGGCGACGCAAGTTCTTGCGCGCCGCGCAGACAGATCCATCTGCCTGGGGACTGCCTGTTCTGTTTGCATCTGGAATATTATATATAGTAGGCCATATAACAGGAGAGCTTTTCACCCAGCGTTTTTCGTTTGTGATAATGTTGGCTGGATTGGCGCTAACTTGGAGGGGCAAGGCCCAGTGGCGTATCTTATGGGCGCCTATTTTGTACCTGGCTTTCATGATCCCTCTGCCATATATCGTATATGATAGCATTGCATTTCCGTTAAAGCTGCTTGCTACTGAGGTCTCCATAACTACTCTCCAATATCTGAACCAAGCAATATACAGTGAGGGGAATGTCATTTTTCTTCCAAATACAACCCTGGAAGTTGCTGATGCCTGTAGCGGCATAAGGTCACTGATATCAGTCCTTGCATTGTCAATTATTATTGCCAAATATACCCAGCATGATTGGCCCGCACGTTTTCTTCTGGTGGCCCTCTCCATACCTGTAGTGATATTCATGAATATTTTGAGAATAATAGGCACAGGGCTCCTGGCCGCCAAGGACCCTGATCTGTCAACAGGCTTTTTCCATACATTTTCAGGAGAAATTATTTTTTTGGCAGGAATCATATTGCTCTTTGGAATTGCAATGCTAATGGCCAAAAGAGGCCGGCGCAAAGTGCACACGGATGTTCCTGAAAGCTTGGCTGAACAACTTGCTTGCAATGCCGCTCGTACCGTTAGCGTGGGCAAGTGGTGGCCAAAATGGGCAGCCCTTATTATTTTGTTACTTACCGTGTTGATCAATTTCAGCGCTACCCAAGTAAGGGCCACGCCGTTAAGCCGTCCCCTTGATTTGCTGCCTGCCCATATAGGTGAGTTTGTCTTGGTCGGTGACAGCGAAATGGATTCAAGTGTGGTGAAAAACCTTAGTGTGGACCACTATATTATGCGGGTCTACAGATCTCCGTCAGGATATGATCTTTGGCTTTATATAGGATACTTTGAGGAGCAGAAAGAAGGGGCAATGATTCATTCCCCCAAGCACTGTTATCCCGGAAGTGGCTGGAGTTCTTTATCCAGTGAAATCATAAAGATCAAGGTCCCGGATTCTAACAATACGATTGAAATCAACGAATACATTCTTAGCAAAGGCGATACCCGACAACTCGTATATTATTGGTATCAGTCACGAGGCAGGGTCATGGCCAATGAGTATTTGGACCGTCTTTATATGCTCTTTGATTCACTTACTAAAAAACGATCAGATGGGGCCTTGATCCGTATCTCCGGTCCTGCCGATGATGTGGAAAAAGCCCGGAAGTTTCAACAACAGTTCATAAATGCCCTATATCCTGTGCTGACGGAATTTTTGCCGTCGTGATAGGGTTTATTGAGTTATTGAGTTCGTTTAATCCTCTGATCCTTATTATTGTTTTTCTCTGCGTTCTCTGTGTTCTCTAGCGACTCCAGGGAGCGGGCGAGAGAAAAAGAATATCTCTCACAGAGTTCACAGAGCACACAGAGTTAGCTCAAAAGCATAAGTCTTGCCTTCTCAGTGTCCTCTGTGTCTCGAACGAGTGCCAGCGAGTGGGCGTGAGAGTGCTGAAGATCGTTATATAGTTTATTGAGTTTATCGGGTTCGTTGGGTTCGTTAGGAAAAAATTCAAAAAACAGCATTAAAAACTAAGAATTGGGTTCCTGGCCCAAGCAAACTGTGGCACCCCACAACCCTATGACTATGACCGTAACCGTTCACACTCCCTGGCAGCCGATAGGCTTTTGCAGGGTTTCAACCGCGG
>JAGGRV010000474.1 GCA_021159445.1 Deltaproteobacteria bacterium
TTTTGGTAAATCTTTCAATACAGCGTCAACCATCTTTCCTCCATATCCCTTTATAATTGAGCGATTAGCCTTTAGCGGTTAGCTATTAGTCTAATGATTACAGGATGTTTTGCTATTACAAAATTAGGTATTAGCTGTTAGCTGTTAGCGGTTAATTTGCTGCTGTTTTCCGAATAGGTTAATAATACCTAAAAGCTAAATACTAATAGCTGTTCATCACGGATTACCACACTAATCCGTGATGAACCATTTTTCAAAGCTAAACACTAATGGCTAACAGCTAATCGCTCAACTTAGGTTATAAAGTCCTGGCGCAACGGAACCCGATGAGGAGGTCCCGAGCCGCAGGGAAGCCCCAGTAGCGGTCCGCGCAGTGGGCGAACGCCCCGCTGAAGTTCCACGAACCGCCCCGAATGTCCTTTTTTTCCTCTCCTTCATCATACCAACGATTAGTCCATTCCCAAATATTTCCGGCCATATCTTGGCAGCCGTGAGGGCTACGGCCTTCCTGATATTTTTTCACGGGCGTGGTGTGGCCGATTTTCGATTCAGAGGCATTGCACTTCTTATTGTCAAACTCGTTTCCCCAGGGATAGACACGCCCGTCTATCCCCCTGGCGGCCTTCTCCCATTCCTCATTGGTCGGCAATCTCTTTCCGGCCCACTGGGCATACGCCCTCGCCCCGTACCACTGGACATAGATAACCGGATGATCCTCAAAGCCGGACTCCACCACAAAGCGATCGCCACCTCTCTTTATCCGGCACCTCTTCTTTTCATAGCTCCCTTCCAGGTCAATCCACGCCGTGCCGCCTTCTTTCTGATTGCCGCGGTCATTGAGGAATGCGCAGAATTGGGCATTTGTTACGGGATACTTATCTATAAAAAATCCTTCCTTCAAGCTGGTTATCCGAATGTTATCCTCTTCACCCATAATAAATTGCCCCGGCTGGACGTAGACCATATCATCCGGGACCGTGACGCCTTCAGGCTGCTTAACCTTTTCGTAAACCGAGGGATCTATGAGTTCCGAAACAAAAAGGGCTGTTTCATCCGTAATCTTTATCTCTTGAGCCTTATTTTCCGGTATCTCCCTGGAAATCTTTCCGGCAACAAAATACTCGATAAAGGAGCGGTGGGCAAAGGCATAGTAACCCTCGGCCTCATTACGGCTGAGAAAGGTACAGTTACGAATCTGATAATCGAGATTGTCGAGGGACAATGTAAGTTTTTTCCTTGTCTCATCGTCAAAATATCTGTCGATAGCCTCTCTTAATGTGTTAAAATTGAGCTGAACCTCCTCCTCGGTAAACATTCGGTAGGCCAAAACCTCCATAAAAAGCATGATATTTTCTGGTGCATGCTCTCCCTCCCTGTTTTTCCAAGCCTCAGTAACGATTCCATAGACTTTGCCTTGGGTAACAACACCTTCTATCTTTTTGATATCTTTAGAGTACTTGGTTATGAGTTCGAGAAGGATGGGGCGTTTGTCTAAGTCTTTTATATCGAAAACCTTCTCTATGACGTTATTCCAAAAGTCTGAGGCTTTCTCTTTACCCAACGCAAAATTAAGGTAGGCCTTTACCTCTTCATGGCTGAAGGGAGAGACATATATCCTCTCAAACTTCTCCGCGTACGGAAATCTATCCTGCCGTCTGTTGTCTTCTTTCCTATGAGTATCTCATCAAGGCGCATTCAAAACCTCCCTGCTCAAGCCCAAAGCACGGGGCTTCTATCATGGATAGTGACTAGAAAGATAGTAAAGAAAATTTTTTGTAAGTAACTGTTTGAAGAAGCTCCCACTCCCCCAAAAACTATACCACAAAGATGGGGTGGTATGAAAACACAATTGTAGATCCAAGAGTAAGGATGGCAGGACCGGCTACACTGCAAAAAGTCCTGATATGATTCCGTTCTGCAAGATGCGTGATATTTTGCCATAATCTATACCCGCTGAAGAATGTAGATTGTAATAGCCAGTGACTGTTCACAGGCATTTCCAAGAGGCTCTGAAGATTTATTTCCCCGAACCTTCGCCAGTCCCTCTTTTTCTCCATCAAAATGACATCATCAAAAGCCTCAGGGAAAATAGTGCCTGTGCCAATATTAGAAAAAAGGACCTAGATGGTATCGGTAACTGATACTCATAAGCTTCCTCAAATCTCATCAATCGTACCTCCTGCAACACTTCTGTCCGTTTCATAAGCACCTCCAAGGCACTTATCGAAACCGGACAATTGATGTGTTATAAAAGAGGACAGTTTATTTGTTCGTAACATTACTAACACTTTAAATTCGACAAAAGCAATCCAATGGATTATAGTTTATTAGTATGATTACGGTTGTTGAGTTGCCAGAGTTTATTCGCCGTTCAAAAAAATTATTAAACGAAACCGAGCGAGAACGAATTGTTTACTATCTTGCTGCTAAGGAACGTACAAT
>JAGGRV010000537.1 GCA_021159445.1 Deltaproteobacteria bacterium
TAAGGAAGGAGAAATGGCCAAAGCCATCATGTTTTTGGGAACCGGCAGTGATGTGGGTAAGTCCATTGCAGCAACTGCTTTCTGCCGGATTTTCAAAAGAAGGGGATACAAGGTTGTTCCCTTCAAGGCCCAGAATATGTCCAACAACTCCTATGTTACTGTGGAAGGAGGCGAGATCGGCCGGGCGCAGGTGGTCCAGGCCGAAGCTGCTGACGTATTGCCCTCGGTACACATGAATCCAATCCTCCTGAAACCATCCTCAAACCTGGGTTCCCAGATTATCCTGCATGGAAAGGTATTCGGCCAAATGGAGGCCCTTGCTTATCATGACTTCAAACCCAGGCTGAAAAACGCAGTCTTGGAATCCTATGAGCGGCTGGCCAGGGAATACGAACTTATTGTCATGGAGGGGGCCGGGAGCTGTTGCGAGATGAACCTCAAGGAGAATGACCTCGTGAATTTTTCCATGGCAAAGGCGGTGAATGCGCCATGCATTTTAGTTGCGGATATCGATCGAGGAGGCGTTTTTGCACAGATCATCGGGAGCTTTCATCTTATGACTGGAAAAGAGAGAGAGCTTACCGCCGGCTTTCTAATTAACAAGTTTCGCGGAGATCCGAATCTTTTTTCATCCGGGATTGAATACATTGAGAAAAAGACCGGCAGGCCCGTTTTGGGTCTGATTCCATTCTATCGGGACATTCTCATCGATTCTGAGGACTCTGTTGCGGTCCAGGAGGATAAACGAAAACCCAGGCCGGTCGGTCCAGCTTCAGTCAACATAGCTGTGGTAAGACTCCCTTCCATCTCTAATTTTACGGATCTGGAAATACTTGAAAGAGAGCCGGACGTAGTCGTCAACTATCTCTTTCGAACCCGGGAATTCTCAAAGGAATATGATTGCCTTATCCTGCCGGGAGCGAAGAATGTGATGGAAGATGCCGCCTGGCTGGCTCGAACCGGCTGGAAAAAGGTCATAGGGAGGTTTGTGAAAGGAGGGGGAAAGGTTCTTGGAATCTGCGGAGGGTATCAGCTCTTGGGAGAGAGGATCAAGGACCCATTGGGACTGGAATCGGATCGAAAGGAGGTAGAAGGTCTCAATCTTCTTCCCATAGAGACGTTTCTTGAAAATCAAAAAGTGGTGCGCAGGGTCACGGGCATCTGTTTGATGAATGGGAAAAGGGTCAGGGGCTATGAGATCCATATGGGCCGGAGTAAGGCCTTACGGCACAAAGGAAAACCATTTCTAAGGATTCATCAAACGGGAGATAAAAGGTCATGGGATGATGGTTGGAGCACAGCAGGGGGCCAAATTGCAGGGACTTATGTCCACGGGATACTGGATTCCCAGGGCTTCAGGGGTGAATTTCTTAACAGTCTTCGAAGGTCCAAGGGACTGGAAGAAAGAGCGCCCAGACAGGGAAGACTCGGGCGTTTTCACCAGTATGACCTGCTGGCCGATCACTTTGAGGAATACTGTGACGTGGAAAAGATCCTTTCCCTCATGGGCCTGCACCAGGAAAAGGGTCATGTTTAAGACGAAATTTAAACGTGGATGCATGCTGGTTTTGGGAGGCGCCAAAAGCGGAAAGAGCCGCTTTGCCATGGATGTATGCAATGCATTAAATAAGAAACGGATTTTTCTGGCGACAGCCCAGGCCATGGACCCGGAAATGGCAGAACGGATCCTGTTGCACCAGGCCGAACGGGGATCGAAGTGGCTTACGGTGGAGGAACCGTTCAGGGTCGCCTCTACAATTCGCAAAATGGACAAACAAGACACGGTTATCCTGGTTGATTGTCTGACCCTCTGGTTGAACAATCTGTTCATGAAATATGGAGAGGACAGGGAAGAGGTCAATCGGAATATTGAAGATCTTGTGAGCAAATTATCCGGCGTTCATGGTGCGGTCGTGGTGGTGAGCAACGAGGTCGGCATGGGTATTGTTCCCGAAAACCCGCTGTCTCGAAGATATCGAGATGCCGCGGGCCTCTTGAATCAACGGGTTGCCGGCGTGGCCGGCAGGGTAGTAGCGGTCCTGGCCGGACAGCCTTTGGTGTTAAAGGATACAGGATGAAGCCCTCGAAATATCCTGAATCCATGGGAAACAGATGAGTACTGCTTTTCAGGTGGAAAAACGTGTAAAGATCGCCCGGCTGTGTATCGCCGGAACCCATAGCGGGTCCGGTAAGACCACTGTTTCCCTGGGGATCATGGCCGCCCTTGTGAGGAGAGGTTACACTGTCCAGCCCTTTAAGGTGGGGCCTGATTTCATTGATCCGGGTCATCACGGAAGGATAACCGGAAGGGATTCCCACAACCTGGACGGATGGATAATAGACCCTGAGCATAACCGGCAGATCTTTGCACGCTATGGCCATGATGCGCATGTGTCTGTAGTTGAGGGCGTCATGGGCCTGTTTGACGGGTTCTCCGGCAG
>JAGGRV010000456.1 GCA_021159445.1 Deltaproteobacteria bacterium
CGGAAATCTGGATCCTTTTATCGAGGCATATTTGCGGGATCAGGTTTCAGTGTAACGAATTTCCCCGGAATTAACCCTGACCTCTTCACCATTATCCAGGGTCAGTATGAGACTTCCGCCAGGTGCAATCCCTTGAGCCAAGGCCTCAAACTCCGGATTGAGTTCAGCATTCAGGCCATAGATCACCCTGCGCCCCATGGTGTCGCTCAGGAGATTCCAGTCCCTTATTACAGGATTTTGGGGCAGGTAGCCGGGTTCAGTATTCAGACAATCGGATTCCCATTGGTGAACAAGCCCGAAGATCCAGCCGATCCGTGCCAGGATTTGGGCTGCAAGCTCTTTTGTGTGCCAGTGTTTACCTGTAGTTATGGAGAGAGATGTGGCAAGTGCGAGATCTTCAGGAAAGGTCTCCATGTTTGCGTTGATCCCTATGCCAAAGAGGAGATATGTCTGCCCGGAATTGGGTGCCCTGACTGCTTCTGTGAGGATGCCGGCTATCTTGCGTCCCTTTATTAATACGTCATTAATCCAGCGGATCTTTGCTGAGATTCCTCCTTCCCTCAAGACTTGGGCAATAGCCACTCCTACTCCCAGATTGTAAAAAGACCAGTTCTCAGTAAGAAGTGATGGATACAGGGCCAGACATAAATACAGCCCCCCTTTGGGAGCCCACCAGCTTCGTCCTATTCTACCCCGGGCCTGGACAAGAGAGTCTGCCCACCAGACGCAGCCGGATGGTAGATCGGTTCCATTGCTGTCGGCTTGGAGTATAGCCTGTCCGGCAAGGGACATAAGCCTGTCGGTCTTTTTGTAGTAATAGACTTCGTGGCCGACGACCCTTGCCCTTCTCAGGATTTTTTCTCTTGTTTCTGCATCCAGGCCGGTATTTATGACAGAGTCCCGGATCTGGTGATGCGTGATGAGCCTTTTTAGCTCCTCGGCCTGTAGGGTACTTCTTGACACTGGTTTAGTCACAACTCATAATATTATATGGTAAGCGTTCACAGGGCACCGCATCTGCTTTGTCGTCGGGCACTTGAAGTACAGGGAGTACGTCTGCGTACCCGTACGCCTCACATCTGCAGCACCCTGTAAACGCTTACAGTTCGGTGGGGTGCGGTAAAATGGGCGTTGTAATCCCACTTCAGCCTTCAACCTAAATAATTACTAAGGAACGTACAATAAATAACTTGAACAAATTAATGTCTTTTTTGCCGTCTTCTTCGTTGCTCGTCGATCACATAACCCGTTATGCTCGCTCCTCGCGCCTTGAATACAACAAAAAATCCTATTAATTTTTGTTCAACTTATTTATCTCCCGTTCCTAATAAATGATGTCTTCAGACTTGGAGGATATTAAACCATGATACGCCAACCTGCTGTAGCTGACCAGTTTTATGATGGAGATCCCACCCGGCTTCACTACGAGCTTGGTAAGTTAATAGGTCCTATAAAGGAAGCAAGATCGGCAAAGGCAATAGTTGCGCCTCATGCGGGTTATATGTATTCCGGGGCCGTGGCCGGAGCAGCCTATGCCCAGGTTGAAGTACCTGAAACCGTTATCATTTTGGGTCCGAGCCATACAGGAGTTGGGCCTCCGGCAGCAGTAATGGCCAAAGGGGCATGGTCCATGCCTATGGGTACTGTCCCTATCTCAGGGGACCTTGCAGCCCTTATGGTCGAATTCTCTGATTATCTTGAAGATGATGCATCGGCACATACATACGAGCATTCCTTGGAGGTCCAGATACCATTTTTGCAATACCGCCAGCCCAATTTGAGTATTGTGCCTGTTTGCCTTAAGAACCTATCCTTTTCCGTATGTAAAGACATAGGTTCTGCAATAGCAGAGGCGGTAAAACAGGCAGGAAAACCTGTATTGTTAGTTGCCAGCACCGACATGACTCATTATGAGTCCCGAGAGCAGGCTGAGGCCAAAGACCGTCTGGCTATTGATAAAATCCTCGCCTTAGATCCCCAGAGTCTTTTAGAAACCGTGAGAGGACATAATATATCAATGTGTGGGGTAATACCGACTACTGTAACTTTGGTGGCGTCTCTGGCCTTAGGAGCAGGTTCCGCTAAACTGATTCGATACGCTACGTCCGGCGACGTGACGGGAGACTATGTACAGGTCGTTGGATATGCGAGTTTTATTGTTGAATAATGATTATGGATATTGACTTATAATCCTAAAATTTTTATATATCACATTTAGGGCCGTTCCGGCCCTTAACTGTTCTACTGGGGGATCGTCTAATGGCAGGACTGCAGGCTCTGAATCTGCCTATCTAGGTTCGAATCCTAGTCCCCCAGCCATTTCCATGTTTCGTCTTTTCTATAGTTGAGCCATTAGCTGTTAGCCATTAGCGATTAGTTTTGAAAAATCAAGGCATTACGTTAATTAGAAATAACACCCAACGGGTGAAAGTT
>JAGGRV010000534.1 GCA_021159445.1 Deltaproteobacteria bacterium
CCGCATCTGCTTTGTTGTCGGGCACTTGAAGTACAGGGAGTACGTCTGCGTACCCGTACGCCTCGCATCTGCAGCACCCTGTAAACGGTTACAGTTCGGTGGGTTGCGGTAAAACGGGGGCTGTATAACCCCGTGAACGGTTACGAAAGGATTTGATGAAACGATATCTTCCTCTTTTTACTACAATTGCCTTTATCGCACTCCTGGCACTGGGAATCTGGTCCGGCGAGATGCCTGTAGTCTGGCACAAGGCCACTACCGTATGCCTTAGCTGTATTGGAATCGGTTGATGGAACGTCTGCGTAGAAGAAGTCAGTATATCTTTGCATTGCTGGCTAACGCTTACTGGTTTTTCCCGTGGAAAAGTCCCATATATCAAGGACCTCTTAAGAAAATCTGTTTCCCAGGGCTCAATTGTCACTCCTGTCCTGCTGCCACCACGTCATGTCCCCTTGGTGCCCTTCAGAATCTTCTGGCAACTCTGCGCCCGAGTCTGCAGATGGGACAGATACATTTTGGGGCATACGTTTTGGGAAGTCTTGGTCTGATAGGTTCTGTTGCGGGCCGGATGCCCTGTGGCTGGATTTGCCCCTTTGGCCTGTTGCAGAAGTGGCTGTTCCTCCTCCCGGTTCCCAAGCTTTCATTCTGGAGGCCCCTCAGAATGGGCCCGTATCTATTCCTTATTGTCTTTGTAGTCTTGCTCCCTTTGCTTGTGGTAGACTCATTAGGTTACGGCTCCACCTGGTTCTGCAAGTATGTTTGTCCGGCAGGGACGCTTGAGGCCGGTATTCCGCTGCTTTGGCTGGATCAGGGGCTCCGTCGTGCCGCAGGCTGGCTGTTCGCATACAAGTTTATCGTATTGATACTCCTCTTGATCTGGTGTACTTTAACATCCCGTCCATTCTGCAGGGCAATCTGTCCTCTTGGGGCCATCTACGGCCTTTTCAACAGGGTAAGCTGGTTGCGTCTGCGTTTTCATCCTGGCCGATGTGTCCAGTGCGAGGCATGTCTGACAGCATGTCCTACCGGTGTATCTTTTTATAATGGTCTGGATGACCTGAATTCGGCTGCCTGTATCAGATGCCTCAGATGCTATACCATCTGTCCATCTAATGCCATAACCCTGGAGTTTGGTCCGGTGCGGGAGGATGTCGGTAAGGCCGTTAATACCTTACCTAAGTTGAGCGATTAGCTGTTAGCTATTAGCGTTTAGCGTTGAAAAATCAGGATATTACGTTAATTAGTGTCTGGACGAAAAGGCCGTTCAGGCAAAATTTTGAATTTAAAAATGGGTGAAAGTTTGTAATAGTAAAACATCCTGTAATCATTAAACTAATCGCTAATGGCTAAAAGCTAATCGCATAGGTTAAGTTATATGAAAAGAAAATTGATACTTGCCACTCGCAACAAAGGGAAGCTGAAGGAAATCCAGGTACTTCTTTCCGATCTTGATATTGACATCATGTCTCTGGATGAAGCAGAAAACGCACCCCATGTAGTAGAAGATGGCAAAACCTTTATGGAAAATGCTTTTAAGAAGGCCAAGGTCATTGCCAAGGCCACGGGAATAATGGCCCTTGCTGATGATTCCGGACTCGAGGTAGATGCCCTTGATGGGGCCCCGGGTGTTTACTCTGCCCGCTACTCAGGGGAAAATGCCTCTGATGCCTCAAATAACTCAAAACTCCTGGCTGAGCTTAAAGGGGTATCTTTAAGAAAGAGGAGCGCTCACTTCAGTTGTGTGATCGTAGTCTATCATCCATCCGGCCGATGGATAAGCACTGAGGCTAGATGCGAAGGTGAAATTGCCATGAATCCTTCAGGAAATCAGGGTTTCGGCTATGACC
This sequence comes from Deltaproteobacteria bacterium, assembly GCA_021159445.1. Classification (GTDB taxonomy): domain Bacteria; phylum Desulfobacterota; class Dissulfuribacteria; order Dissulfuribacterales; family UBA3076; genus UBA3076. The sequence continues at coordinate 1,848 of JAGGRV010000534.1, forward strand.
CTGTTTTTTATATCCCTTCTATCAAACGCACAATGGCCCAGCTTTCACCAGAGGGAAAAAATAGCTTGAGTCACAGGGGCAAGGCCCTTGCAGAGTTGAAGTCAAAGTTACCTGGTTTTTTGGATTTACTTGAATCAGGATCTTAAAAAAAGGAGTTGCTTGCAAAACCCAAGATTTTGTTCGATGGCAAGGCGCGAGGAGGTGAAAAAGCGCAGTGTACTATGGGTACATGAGCATTTTTTACCGACGAGCAACGCAGCCATTGGGCAAAAGATGGGTTTTGCAAGTGGCTCAGGGGTAATTAACAATGACACTTGAAATATATGCAAAGGAAGAATGCCTGCGTCAGGCAGTTGAGATAACCAAGACATATGCACAATCAGGGGAAAACAAACACGGCCCGGTGACGGAGTTCCTGGAGGAAGTCTATCAGAAGCTCCTGGAACTACGGGCGGATGTCAGCAAAAATGGCTAGTAAGCGTTCACAGGGCACCGCATCTGCTTTGTTGTCGGGCACTTGAAGTACAGGGAGTACGTCTGCGTACCCGTACGCCTTGCATCTGCAGCACCCTGTAAACGCTTACA
>JAGGRV010000360.1 GCA_021159445.1 Deltaproteobacteria bacterium
TTTCCAGCATTTCCCTGGCTTCCGGGTAATTCTCCTGACACTCATAGAAGTTTCGTATCCACCCGGTGAAGTACATCTGTTCAAAAAAGATAGAGTGGCTTAATTTATCGTGTGATTATTGGGTATTGGACAGATAATTTTGAGGTAACAATTGATCCAGCTTCGAGTAGGGGTGGTCGGCGATCCGGGTAAAGACATCCCTCAGCCAGGCAAAGGGTTCGACACCTGCAGATTTAGCATTGGCCAACAAGGTATAAACAATCGCCGCCCGCTGAGCCCCATTATGGCTGCCGGCAAAGAGATAATTCTTGCGTCCCAGGGCAATCGGTCGAATGGCATTTTCAATCAGGTTATTATCGATCTCGAGACAGCCGTCTTCACAATAGATTGTCAGAGTCTGCCAGCGTGAGAGCATATAGGCAATCGCTTTGCCCAGAGCCGATTTCGGCAAGACGGTTACAAACTTCCGGTCCAGCCAGACCTTCATCTCCGTCAACACCGGGATGGATTCCGCCTGACGCAAGTCCCGACGCTCCGCATGGCTTAATTTATCTTGCCGGGCGCGCTCCTCAATGCCATATAATTGAGCAATCTTTTCCAGCATTTCCCTGGCTTCCGGGTAATTCTCCTGACACTCATAGAAGTTTCGGCGGGCATGAGCCATACAGTGAACTGCTTGAATGGTTTTCTTTCGACCCAGTTCATTATACCCGGCATAGCCGTCCGTTTGCAGATAGCCCCGATATTCTTCTAACAATCGATGGGGACCCTCACGACTGCGATTCGGTTGATACTCAAAGTAGGTCTCACCACCCTCTGGATCATGATAGACCCAAAAGTAACCCCGGTGAGTTTTCCCCTTCTTTTTTCGATCCAGCACCCGGATCGGTGTCTCATCCGCCTGAAGGTAACTCTTATTGCCGATGCGATCCCGAAGTAACTCATAGAGAGGTTCGACAATTTCAACCCCGGATTTTACCCAATTATCAATCGTTGAGGATGGAATATCCAGACCGTTCCGTTTAAAATTCTTCTGCTGGCGGTACAAGGGCAGATGATCCACATATTTATTGACCAGGATATGCGCCAACATACCCGGACCGGGAATCCCCTTCTCAATCGGACGATTGGGCAACACGCCAATGATGACGCCGCCGTTGTCCGGCCGGGCATATTTGGGACGAATATAGCGATTGACGATCAGACTCGATGGCGTATATTCCAACTCTTCCGTAATCACTTCGCCGATCCGCACAAATCCGGTCGTGTCCTCATCGGGTTCGATCACGATCTCGTTGCGGGGCAGATGAGAGGGCAGTTCGCCACGTCCGTGACCACTCTTAGAAGCAAGCGGTTTCGTGCGCTGATAACGAATGGTTTCCACAACCGTCGGTGGAGGAACCGTCTCCTCAACGTTCAACAACGTCAGTTGATTAGACTGATCATCCGGAACAAAGCGTTCCCGCTTCTGTCCGAAGATCAACCGTTTCATCTCTGCTAACTCCTGCTTCAGGCGTTCAACCTCCAACTGGAGCCGTTGATTTTCCTGGAGTGATGCGGTGTATTTGGGCAAGATTTCAGCAAGTGTCATAACGCATGTAATTTAAAATATATCAAGGTGTTATGCAAGATTTATCGTCCGTATCTGACACTTTTTTTGCCCTTTTTTAAGTCAATCCCTTCCAACAACATTACCAGATCCGAATAACTGATCTCCGGGCTGGATTGACTATCTGAAGACCGGCGAAAACGACCCTTTTCCAGGCGCTTGTAATGAATCCAGAAACCGTCCCGGTCCCATACCAGCAGCTTGATCCGGTCGCCGCGCCGATTGATGAACAGATAGACATCCCCCGATTGGACATCCTCCTGAAGATGACAGCGCACCAGACCACCCAAACCCTCAAAACTCTTGCGCATATCCGTGGGATAGCCATATAGAAAAAAGCGTACTTTGGCGGATAATGAAATCATCGCTCAGTATAGATGCGCAGCAGCAGTCCGTCCGGAAACTCGATCTCACAACGGGCTGATAAAGAACCGGGACGAATCGGAATCGGGCGAAAAGCCGGCACACTGCCGTCCGCTTTATCCTGGCGGTAACGCTTTAACCAGTAAGCGAAAGTGCTCCTGGAAATCGACTCTGTCTGACAGAAGTCAATCTGGGTCTGATCTGACGACAAATAGCGCTCAATCAGAGCATACATTTGTTCCCGGCGGGTGGTCGGGGGTGTTTCGGGTGAATTCATCGTGCTTACTCCTTATGTGTTGCCAATAGCATAAGGAAAAACTAACATCCAAAAAAGATGTACTTCACCGGGTGGATACGAAGGTTTAACATGGTGTCTGAATGAAGTAATGGATAATGTACTTATTCATTCGAACGTTGATAAGGGTTTTATTATGG
>JAGGRV010000230.1 GCA_021159445.1 Deltaproteobacteria bacterium
AGATAAACAAGGCAGTACAGAGAAAGGAAGATGAGCTTTGACATCAGCTTTCTTTTCTGGATCAGGAAATAGTGCAGACCTATCCCACTCTTTATGGCAAATACGCCTATAGTAAAGACGAGGCCGAGAAACAGGCTTTTGAGCTCCATAACAATAATTGTCTAGTAATTATATCTGAGGCCAAGGAAAAAACTTCTTCCAGGCATAGGGTACCCTTGCACATATTCGTATTCCTTATCCAGGAGGTTTTGAATCGCACCTCTTAGAGTCAACCCACCGTAGTTTCCAAAATCGAGAATCCTTTTGCTGATCGTAAGATCAGCAACCGTAAAACCGCCTTTCTCTATTACTCCATAGGACCCGCCTTCATAATCAGTGATCTTTTGTTCTCCGGTATAGGTAAAGTTTAGATTGGCGGAAAGACCATCAAAATCGGAGAATGTAATACCATAAGACAGATTAATATCAGAGGTATACTTGAGGTCTTTGTGTGTTTCCTCATCTTCGTATTTGGTGAGATATACAAGGTTGGCGTAAGGTTTGAACTCAAATTCCCAGCCCAAAAGGGCACCCACGTCACAGGAGATCTCCGCTTCCACACCCTCTATTTCAGCTTCTCCAACGTTTTCCCACGTGGTGTCACCACCTGATGTGGAAACAGTCTGGATCTTATCCTCAAAATCAGTATAAAAATAGGTGAGGGAAGAATTGAAAGAGGCATAAGAGAAGTCCAGCCCCCCTTCGTAGGTTTCGCTTTTCTCAGGGTCCAAATCGGGGTTACCCACGAAATTGCCGGACCAGCCTGGAAAATTTCCTGCCAACTGCTTGGCGGAAGGCATCTTGAACGCCTCTCCATAGTTGGCCCTGAGTTTTAGAAAGTCTGTAAGAAGATAGGCCACGCCGGCTCGAGGAGAAACGTGATCATCGTCCTCATCTCCCCCTTGGCCTTTTTTCACTTTCACATCATATTCGTCATATCTCAAGCCACCGGCAAGTATCAATCTATTGTCCAAAAGCCTGGTTTTGGCCAGGAAAAAACCGGCGGGATTATCATATTCAGACTTCTTTGGGTCCCAGGTGGTTTTCACTTCATAATTCACCCAGTCAAAACCCGCGGTAACAAGTATATTTTCCAGGTTTAAAGACACCTGTGCCTGTGCCCCTTCCTGGTCGGTTTTCTGCTCGGATGGAACGCCATCGTCCCAGCCGTCCGGGTTGCTCCCGGTCGGATCAGACCATTTGTCCTCATCTTCACCACGAAAATATCTGGCCATCCAGGAGAATAGACCATCTGTAGTTCCGCCGTCATAAATAAAGTCAATGGACTTATTGCTTGTATCTTTATAATCATCAAGATCCTTCTGACTGAGATAGCCTGGACTGCCCACCTGATCTCCATCAAAATAATTACAGATGACACCGATACGATTTCCAGGCAAAAACTCAAAACCAAGATTCAGACTACAGTCTTCTTTTTCATCATATCCGGTATTGTGATATCTTTTCCCATCCGCAGTATCATAGTCGTCCCTCGATACTGTGGTGTAACTGCCGGAAAAATCGAATCCCTTTACCTGTCCCGAAAATCCGATACTCCCTTCCTCATGTTCAAAACTCCCCAAAACCCCTTCAACAAACGCAGTCGGTTTATCCTTTCCCTGTCTGGTGATCACGTTTACGACTCCGCCCATTGCGGCCGAGCCATACTGAACAGAGGCAGGACCTCTTATTATTTCTATCCTCTCTATGTTCTTTGTCATAATTTTGGCCGCATTACCGGTGCCGGCCCTCCTTCCATTCAGAAGAATCAGGACATAGCCCTCAAGATCATTACCGTGAGATTCGGTCCTAAAGCCCCGGATACCGATAGAAGTTAAGGCACCTGGGTACTTTTGAATATGTCCAATATTTTTTTCGGCCAACAAATCCCCAAGATCCCTGGCTGAAGAAGCTCTAATCTCTTCTTCATCAATAACAGTCAAATTGGAGGTGATCTCCCTTTTCTTTTCCTCCACTCTTCCGGCAGTCACAACTACCTCCTCTAATTCAAACGCACCTTCGTCTCCATTTTGGGCCAGTGCCTTGTTTGCTGATGACAGGACCAACAGAACCCCGCAGAAAAATGTAATCATAATCAGAATAATTCGTTTCATAAAAAAAACTCCTTTTCCCCATCGAGAAATGTTGTTAAGAATTTAGGTTTCGCCCAGGTCTCCTGGCTTACGTTCATCCTACTTACCGCGCCTTCCCATACCGCCTACGGCGGTACAGTGGCATGCTTGCGGCTTTCGTCCCGATCACAGTCGCGGGGCGGCGAGAGGTTTGCACTCCCTTCCCTTAGAACAAAACCGGCTAAATCATTCAGAATACTACCGACCTTCACCTCTTTTCTTCGCTAATAAAAAA
>JAGGRV010000076.1 GCA_021159445.1 Deltaproteobacteria bacterium
CTCCATCTTGAATACGACCTTTTTAACTTCGGTCTTGTCCAATAGCTCTTCTCTGTCCAGTGGGAATCTCGTCATGATCCTCGTGTACCGCCCTTTGATGATCTCTGTTGTTACGTCCACTCTCACACCGTTGATCGTTGCAGACGGGTCATCTGCGATCACCGGAAGAACGACTCCAAAATTCACATCGATGAGCGTGCCTTCGTTTCTGATGCTTGCCAGAACTTCAGCACCATATCGCTTGAACTCAAAGGTCAATAAACTTTCGCCGACCGCAAGTCTTTCAACCGATATGCTCCAGTCATCGGTTAGGTACGGGCAGATTGTGACACTTTCAGGGGCGTGTGGTACAACTCCGAGCAGTCCGCGAACGATTGTGTACAGGTAGATCGTTGCAGACCACGCCTGGATGAAACAGCCGACAGGATCTGCTAACTCGGACGGCTCAGGCGGCACGTCTCCTGACATGACTTCCTTGAAGTACAGTCTTGAGAACTGCTGCATCTCGGTCATCTGGTAGGTCTTGAGGAATCCTTCCTTGAAATTTCCCCGCGCAAACTCGGAATACGCAACCCAGCCTGTAACAAAGGGCCAGACGCCGCCCTTCTGGTAGCTTTTCCCATCGTACTCAGGATCGCTCCTTGCACGGGTCCTGACGCCCCACGATGTCGTGAACTCGTCACTTTCCATCCATGCAAGGATTTTGTCTGCCTTAACAGGTTCGATGAGATCGAAGAAGACCGGGAGGACTGCGTTTACAGTCATATCTTTCTTTGGGGTGCCGTCTGGCTGTATCGTGTCGTACAGGAACCCATGCACCTCGTCCCAGTACCGCTCGATGATGAGCGTTTTGAGTTCATTGTGCCGTTTCATGTACGTCTCCGCGAGATCCTCGTCACCGAACTCACTGGCGATCTCTGCCCCGCACAAAAATGCATGACTGAATATCGCCTGGACATCAACCCCGGATTTCCCCCGAAAGTACGAGTCCATCCATTGTGTATCCAGGAGAAAACCCTCTGGTCCGTGCTCGATTAACCCGTCGCCGTCACGGTCTGCCTTCAGACACCATCCGAGTGCTCTTGTCATATTGTCATAGAGATACCGCACAAAAATTTTATCCCCAGACCATCTATAATAATCATAGAGGGCGATCACAAATAGCGGAGTCGCATCGACGCTGTAATAGTAGATCGATCCGTCCATTCTGATCTCATGCGGAATCTCTCCTCTGTAGAATGGAACCCTGACCGCATCATCGCCATCCGCTTTTGCCTGGAACCGTGCAAGCAGCGCAAGGGCACACTGAGACGTCAGAAAGTCTCCGATGCAGTTGCTTCCGAATATCGTCCATGCGGTGTCCCTTCCAAAGTATATGGGAAAGTGCGGCAGTCCAGCCATGAACCCGAGACCGTAGCTGTGCTGATAATGTTTTAAGAGCGACATCCCGATCTTTGAACGCATAAAAGAATCGTCAATAGATTTAATCCCTGATTTAAAGTTCAATGTATCTCGAAGATCGTTAGTATAGGAGTCCTTCGTCTCTTCAAGCAGTTCTTCGGTTGAACCGATCATCTCTTCATATTCAACGATTAACATATTATATGTTGCATCGCCGCCAGCCAGTACGAACCTGATCTCAACGGTGTCTCCGGGATCGATCTCGATATTGTACGCCATGAGAGAACTGCCAACGCAGTGATCCAGAGGACGTGGAAATCCGCGCCTATCCTTACATTCGATGAGATCGTTGATATCGGTGACATCGCAGCACACATACCCAGGTTCATGATCCGAGCCAAAGAGCATCATCCAGTTCGGCTGTTTATGATGCCGCATGAGGATCATTCTCCTGCGTGCATCGTAGGTTCCGAGATATTTTCTCTCCTTCCACACATCTCCTGTCTGTTTCAGTTCCCATTCAAGATTTGTGACCGGATTTGCGATGAATTTAAATGTTACTCTCCTGCCCCCCCTGTTTTTAATCCTGAAAATCCAGCAAACGCCTCTTTTGAGTTTCGGGACGAAAGCGCGTTGATCGATTGAGAGTTCTCCAATCTCAAACGTTCTTTCAATATCGCCGCCAAATGTAAAACCTTCGCAGAAATCTGGCAGCCAGTCGATCTGCGCCCCACAATCTTCATCATCTCTAAGCAGCCCAAAGGTTACACCATCCGCAATCTTGATCGGCAGATTCCAGATACCGTTCCACCTGCCCTCAAATCTTCCATTCTTGTGACCGATGGCATAGACCCGGAGACCAGCAGAAAGAAAGTCTGATTCGAGTTTCTCTTGTTCATGCCATTTGAGTTCGTCTCTTTCATGCCATTTCATG
>JAGGRV010000584.1 GCA_021159445.1 Deltaproteobacteria bacterium
GCCAAATCCGACCAAAATTATGATGATACCAGACCATATCTTCTGCAAACCGGCTTCCCTCGCTATTTATCGTGAAAATACCTTACGGAATTGTTTTGAAAGATGAACGTCGAACATCGAACATCGAACGTCCAACGTCGAATCGAATGAAAAACGAATATCCAATACCGAACATTCAACGGCTATGTCTGTTTCTTTTCAGCCGTTTTGATACTCGCTATGTTAGCCATTTAGGCTGAAGGCTAAAGTATACTGATATCCCGCCTCCTGCAATAATTAGCACCTTTTCTCCCAGGTCATAAGTCTGTTTCTTCATCTTTTCCCATTCAACATTCGATGTTGGACGTTCGATGTTCGATGTTCATTAGTCCATATAAGCATTTATCAAAGGATATTATCTATCTTGTCTATTAACTCCATCGGACTGAATGGCTTTACAAAATAATCGTTTGCACATGCAGCTATTCCTTTTTTTATGTCGGCTTTTTGTCCTTTGGCCGAAAGCATAATAATGTAAATGTCCTTTGTGTTAGGGTCATTTTTGAGGGACCTGCAGACATCATAACCATCCAAGTTGCCTGGCATCATAATGTCCAATAGAATGATATCGGGAATGGCCTCTCGGGCTATCTTTAAGGCCTCTTCGCCTGTCGAGGCCTCCAGTATCTCAAAGTCACCAATGGCAAGAGTAACTTTTATCAGCCTTCTTACTTTGTCTTCATCATCGACTATTAATATTTTTTTCATTTTAGACCTTATTCCTCTGAAAAACAGGGAGCCCAAAACCGATCGTTGTCCCTTTACCCTCTTTACTTTCTAAGTCTATCTTGCCACCATGAGACTCTACAATAAACTTTACAATAGATAATCCAAGACCTGTGCCGCCGATATGGGATCTACCCTTTCGCTTTACCCGGTAGAATTTATCAAAGATATAGGGAAGATCTTGTCTAGGTATACCCAAGCCATGGTCCTGAATACTAATCCAAACCATATTATCCCTTTCAAAGACCTTGTATATAATATCACCACCGGTTGAGTACTTAATTGCATTATCTAAGAGATTCTTTATAGCCTGCTCAATCTTTTCGCTATCTGCATTTACCAGGGGTATATCTTGTTTTATGTCTGCAATAAAGCGGTGGCCGGTACCTGCTTCGGAATAAAACCTGATGTTTTTCATTAAAAACTCAGCCAGTTGCAAAGGCTTTCTCTCAAATTCAAGACCCTTTTGGGATTCTATTCGGGAGATATCCAGGATGTCATCAACGATATTGCTTAAGCGGATCGATTCCTCATTGATAAAGCCCAGAAACTCATTCTTCTGGTCCTCTGTTAAAGATCTTGTCAACATAAGCTCACTATATCCCAACAAGGTGGTCAGCGGCGTACGAAACTCATGAGAGGCTATGCTCAGGAATTCTGACTTGGCCGTGTTAGATTGAATCAGCTCATTTTGAATGTCCTTTAGTTCCTGGTTACTTATTTCCAATTGCTTGGTACGTAGCCGCACCTTTTCTTCAAGGGTCTTGCTATATTCATCTATTTCCTTCTTGGTGTATGACAAGTCTTCAGCCATCTGGTTGAAAGCTATGCCTAAAGTACCAACCTCATCTTTGGAAATCACGGTAGCCCTTTGGGAAAGATCTCCTTCTGCCAGTCTTTTAGTCACCTCTATCAGCCGCCTGATGGGCATAATAATGGGGTTGGCCAGTTGAAAGGAAAGCACGATCCCAAGGACGATACCCATACAGGAGATCAGCAGAATGAAGTGTAAGATTTCAGATAGATGGGTGTAATATTTTGTTGCATCACAACCAATGCTTGCTACGCCTCTGAGTTCATTACCGAATTTTAACGGCATATCGACCAAATATATTTTTTGACGGGGGAATATCCGGGTATAGATGTCTGCCCCGTTGATAATCGCCCTGACTCCCCTGTCATTGGCAATCATGCCCACTTTATCAAAATTATTGCAGGCTATTATACGGCTGTTATCGTCCACAATCATGATCCACGATATGGTCTCGGAGCCTTCGGTTAATCTGTTTACTAATTTCTGTAAATGGATCAGTTCATTTACATCCATCATATTCATGATACTGTAACTGAGCGATTCGGCCATAATCCGACTGTCTGTCTTCATTTGATCAAGGAGTTTAATCCGATCCCTGTAGGAGGCACGAAAATACTTGTGCAACTCAAAAGCAACCATCACTACCCCGAATATCTTGTTTTTTTTCTTAAGGGGGTAAACTCCCTCGTAAACCTCCTCTCCCATTTCTGTATCAAAACCGCTGACATAATAACCTTTCTCTAGTGCTTCCAAAACGAGACGGC
>JAGGRV010000223.1 GCA_021159445.1 Deltaproteobacteria bacterium
ATGACACTTAAACACATCCACAAAAAAGTCGACAGCGCCCTCAAGATGGGTAAACCCGGCGGGGTGATAGATCCTGTCCGCCTTGAAAAGGACAGCACGTTCAATTTCCGCTGTTACCCTGGGATATCCTGTTTCAACCGGTGCTGCCACAACGTAAATATTATTCTTACTCCGTACGATATAGTTCGAATCAAGAACAGACTCGGTCTCACAGCGGATATGTTTTTGCAACTCTATACGACACCTGAGATACTTGGCCAGACAGAATTGCCAATTGCCAGACTCAAGATGCTGGAAGAAGAAGGGGGGCGCTGCCCCTTTGTCAGCCCGAAAGGTTGCCGGATCTATTCCGACCGTCCTGTCTGCTGTCGCTACTACCCCTTAGGAATAGCAAGTCTCAGACAACAAGATAAGCTCACAGGAGAAGAAGAGGAATTCTTTTTTGTGGTCAGAGAGGATCACTGCAAAGGATTTAATGAGCCCACCGAGTGGACTGTTGACTCCTGGAGGGCAGACCAGGAATCCGACCTCTATGACTCCATGAATCGCGGATGGCTCGAACTCCTTCTGCGCAAGGCCTCTTTTGGTAAAGAGGCCAAGATGCCTGAAAAGGCAAAGCGACTATTCTTTATGGTCACAACCAACACGGAGCGATTCAGAAAATACGTCTTTGAAAGCCCCTTTCTCGGCTCGTTTGCAGTGGATGATAATACCCTCAAGAAGATCCTGAAAGACGATGTCGCCCTCATGCAGTTCGGATTTGAGTATCTGAAACACGTGATCTTCGGAGCAGAATCCGACATAATCAGGCTAAAAAAAGACGTGCTTGACAAAACAGTCAAGAAGATCATCAAAAAGAGACGTAAGAAAAAAAAGCCTAAAGTTTAAATGTATATTGCCTGCAGAAATCTCCATTACACTTACCCTGGGGCGAATTCCCCTGTCTTCAGTAATCTTGACTGGTCAATAGAAGGACCTGGTTTTTTTGCCCTATTCGGGCTTTCAGGAACGGGAAAGAGCACACTGGCAAGGCTTATCAGTGGTGAGCTTTCCCCGATGCAAGGTGACATTGATTGCCCGAATGCCAGGCGCGTCCTTTATACCCACAATGCAGAGCGCATACCGGGATGGAATACGGTCGGTGCACATCTCAGGTCTGTGACCCCGGCCTCCAAGGCCTCACTCCTTACTACTATATTAAAGGATTATGGAATGGAGGCCCATCTGGAAAACCGCTTTTCAGGGCTGTCCATGGGACAGAAAAACAGGATAAATCTTGCGAGATATCTGGTCCAGGAATTTGATCTGCTGATAGCAGATGAAGTGCTCGCCAATGTGGATGAGCCCACCCGGAACCACATCCTTGAAAGGCTGAAGACCCTGTTTCCTCAAAAGACATTTATCTATATATCCCATAATGCCCTTGAAGTAGCCCGTTTTTCACAGACTATTCATGTCCTTCCCCACGGTCCTACGACAGGCACTGATAGAATCCATAAAATAACCGGCCTTGACCAGCAAGAGGGCATGGAGACCCCTGAAGAGCTGGTGCAAGAGCGAGTCTACGCAATACTCAAATCCGCAGCAAGCACCAGTGAGCCTCAGGCATGAGAACCCTGAAACGCCTGTTTCAGTTCATCTCTATTTATGCAACGGTTTTAGGCCTGCTGTGGGGCGTAAAGATAGCATACGGTTTTTCTGACTACCTGATACCGCCGCCATTGGAAGTGTTACAGGTAGCTAGTCAGAATGGCCTGCTATACGTGAAAGCAGTGCTGGATACCCTGGCTGTTGCAATAGCAGGACATATGGTTGCCATTGTACTCGCAACGGCGGTCGGGCTCGTAGGCCGATTGAGTACCTGGCCCGGCAACCTCACGCGCACAGCGGCCTATAACCTCCAGGCATATCCCATAGTTGCGGTTGCACCCATAATATTCCTGTTCCTTGGTGATGGATTGGCATCCAGACTTCTCATAGCAGTAATGATATGTTACTTCCCTTTGCTTCTGAGCTTCATAGGTATATTTGCGCAGCCTGTGGAGGAGGTCGAGCACTTTTTCAGGATAACAGGCAGAATCAACTGGAGGTTGGAGCTTTCCATAAGGACCTTTGAAAACATGGACAAGATCACAACCGTGATAGTAGGAAGCGGGACAATGGCCCTGGTCGGCACCATAATAGCTGAGTTTCTGGCTGCAACTGATGGGATCGGTTATATAATAAGGAAGGCCCTGTACCAGAGTAATCTGGCAAAGATCCTTGTAGCCCTGTTTTTGATAGGCCTTTGTTCCTCCCTGTATTTGTCGTTCATTGAGACAATCGGGGGGTGGAT
>JAGGRV010000387.1 GCA_021159445.1 Deltaproteobacteria bacterium
AGCCAGGGATTTTATAGGCGCTGCCCAGAGCCAGATGAGAATACTTGAGAATCAGATGAGTTTTCAGAATTTAAAGCAGGGCGCAAGAAGAGTGAGGCTTAATCCAAGGGTGACAGTTAGTGCCTTGGCTTGCTTTAGTCTCAGAGAAGTTATTGTTAATTGTCTTCCTCTTAAAGCTAAGAAAGCAGAAAAAAGAAAGTTGAAGTTAATTCCGAGGTTTTTTGCTTATATTGTTAAGGTTGATCCGATTACAGAAGTACAGACCAGGGAATACAAGTGGATATATTTTAATAATAAAAAAGACTCGGTTGATTTAAATATAACAGAAAAACACTGGTCAAGGTTTAACTTAAACGGTACCTACGAATTTCTTATAAGGAAAACGAAGAATCCAAATCTTGAAAGAATGAAGAATACTCCAAGAGGAGATATCCTACATCCTAATCCACATAGGAATACTAAGGCATTTATGATGGATGGGAGAACAACTGAGGAGCGAGAAAACGATTTAGATGAATTCGGAGATCCAATAGATAGGCCAGAGAGATGGGTATCAGCTGGCCACTTACTAACTAAAGATAGAAAAAGTATGTTTATGCCTCTTCATGCATTTACTGACGACAATAACAATCAATATAGTATCGTTGGTGATGATGATTATTGCGATATTCTTGATTCAGCAAAATATCCAGATTATCCACTACCATTTCCAGATTCATTATTTTTGGCATACAAGAATAATCTTTTATTTACGGGATTACAGTTTCCTGTACCGCCTAGACATTTTTACTGTAATACCGAAAAAGGTATTATGATATGGTATGGAACTAATATTGACTATGCCTATGATGCTGGAGACTATATAGGCGGAATTATTTACAGTAGGAGAACGAGACGCTTTCATAATTTTATGATATATCCTACCGAAGCAAATGGACATGGATACGAGTTGTGTTATCAACTTTATTACGGGCATTCTGAACTTCCACAAAATTTGATGGCTGATGTACAGAGTTTGGATGATGAATACCTTAAAGTTGCTATGAGTTGGAACAAGAGACCTATAGAGTATAAATTTAGCTTAGCAGCAGGCAATACCGTTACCAGTGAAATTACGTCTGTTACGCATGTAAGATGGGTAAAAGATGGAACTGGTTTTGAGCATCAACCCTTAACTGAATGGACTCAATATGATATAGACCCCCCTGTTGATGAACGGAGTGATAGTGTTCCGAATCCTTATGAAGAAGGTGATACTAGTCCATGTAAGCCACGCGAGGATTGTGTATGTCAAGGATTTGAGGATGGAGGGGATTATAAATATGCTGGCGGGACCATTTATGGTTTGGTAGATACTCAAACTCGGCATTCTGACCAAACGTGGGATCTTTTAGGAGTTAATGTTAAATTAATTGTTGATGTTAGAAGACAAATTGTTGATGAACGGTGTATGAACAGAGTAGTTCGGTGTTTAACTGTCGAAGGAACTTTGTGTGGTATTCACACTCACGAATATTCAAAAATGAGGCAAGTTCAAGAAGTTCTCCTACAACAAGAAAGTGATGACTGTAGAGGTTACTGGACAGGCAATAACTCTTTAGGTTTTGAGTATAGAAAACATAGAAAATATATGGATGCTGAAGCCTGGACTCATGCATTTTCTGAGACACCATCTGGTGTTCTCGAAGGATATTTCCCTCAATGTTATAAAGCGGTCTGTGATTATTTTCCAACAGAAAGTGATTTCAATGCTAGGTGTACGTGGTGTAAAAATTGCCCTCCAGATTACATTAATGATAGTGGTTTCACTTTTCCATGTTTTTATGAAATGGAAAATGATGAGATGCGTGGTGATGACTGGATAACAATAGAATCCGATACTATATATTTTGATGGTTTTTCAGGATTCTGGGCATGGTTACGAGAATCTGATATAGATTCATACGATTACACTGTTAAAGATGAATTTAATGTAGATGGTGAAATAACATTCTCTTTCGACGATGTAGACAATATCTACTACTTAGATGATAGAGCAACGGACGACAATCAAGGACTTATAGCCGCTGGCCGTGGATTGTCTGATACTGAATTATATAGCGATGATTGTCTTGGCGTTACAGAATATAAGCCAGATTATTGGAAGATATACTGGAAAATACAGTGGGATGAAAAAGATACAGAAGATATGGAATATCTGGATATAACCGAAAAATTGTTAGAAGCTTTAGGTTGTGAGGACCACGAGTTGATTGACCTTGGGCTTATATAGGAGATAAAATAATATGGGCACATGGGTTCCAGTACCAGAATGGGCAGAGGGTAGAGTTGGTG
>JAGGRV010000528.1 GCA_021159445.1 Deltaproteobacteria bacterium
GCTTTGAAACCTGAAAAAGGCTGTTGGCTGTCAGGGGGGAAAGTGAATAATTACGACCGCAAGTATAGGCTGCGTTGCCTCTCGCAGGGAATTCAGTTTTTCGGCTGATCCTTTGGTATTCGTCCATCTTCATATTGAGTTCTCTAGCACTTTTTCTGATGGCCTATTTTCTGGTTTCATTAAGGGTCGAAAGAACGGGAAGATTTTTTGGAACGTTTCAGGGAGATCTTTGGTCTGACCATGATTCCGGTAGTGTTAATCGGACTTGCAGCCGGCGCTTTTTTGGCGTTCAGGTCCCTCAGGCCCATTCGGGATCTCATACATACTGTCCGTGAAGTCCAAAGCCGCCTTGGTGAAGGATCCTATTTTACAGTTTGCCTGTCGAGAGTTTAGGTGCTTTGTTTCTTTCCTGATCTTTCCTTCCAGCCGTAATGCCCAAACAAGCGGAAGGCCCATGTGGTAATGCCTGGCGATGTAATTCATGCTGCGGCCCTGAGAGAGCAGATTGTGCATATTACCAATTTTGGTATTTTGCACATTTCTTGAAATTACACTTCGATCTAATCCCACCACCTTCGCGATTTTTCTCTGTGTCCATCCAAGGCGGCTCAAACGAAGGATATGTGAAAAAAATTACTTGTCTTGAGTCTCAATTAGGTATATTGTTGAGACTCAATCGGAGGTGAGACTATGAAATTCTTAAGTGTCAGAGATTTAAAGACAAAATCTTCACAAATTTGGAAGGATTTACCGAAGCAAAAGGAAATGGTCGTGACAAACAACGGTCGGCCCATAGCCCTTCTTTCATCTATTAATGAAAACAATCTTGAACAAGTTTTAACTGCCTTTAGACGCGCTCAAGCGACGAATGCCTTGGCATCAATTCAATACGATTCCATTCAAAAGGGGACTGATATGATATCCATGGATGAGATAAATACTGAAATTGAAGTAATAAGGTCTAAACGTAAAAGATGAAAATTGTATTGGACACAAATGTTCTTATCTCTGGCCTGCTTACCCCTTTCGGCCCAAGCGGTGAAATTGTTCGGATGGTATTCTCGGGCGAACTTACAGTGTATATAGATGCCAGGATTTTAGCAGAATATAAGGATGTTCTTCACCGTCCAAAGTTTAAATTCGATAAGGACCATATTGGCATCTTGTTTGATTTTATAAAAAAATACGGCCAGTTTACTTCAAGTTCGCCGCTTAAAAATCGTTTGTCGGATCCCGACGATGAACCATTCCTCGAAGTTGCCATCGCCGGAATGGTAAAATCTTTAGTCACAGGAAATAGAAAACATTATCCTTCTTTAGTTTTTAAGGGGGTAAATATTTTTTCTCCCTCTGAATTTCTTAAATTTTATAGAAAACAGGATAAAGACACAGAACCATGCTAAGCCCGGCCGTTCGCAGCGTCGGGAGGGGAGCGACACTTTTCCCTTGAGACGGTTTTGTCCCCCTCCTCCCCCCTTCTGGTGGAATTCTACCAATATGTGGCCGAGGAAAAACAGATAAGCATATCCGCCATAGTCCCTGAAGGGCTGAAAGCCCATGCGGACACCAGCCGTATGAAACAGGTCGTTGCCAACCTTCTGGACAACGCCATCAAATACAGCAAGGAGGGCGGCAGTATAGATATAAATGCAGCTTTCAAGGACAATTACACGACACCGGTCTCAGTTTAGAACAACAGTTGTTCACATGGGGCGCGGCAATGCGCGAAACGTCTCAATCCCTTCTTCATCAGGTCTCAGTTTAGAACAGAAAAAGAATATCTCTCGCAGAGTTCACAGAGCACACAGAGTTTTAGGCCCAAGATACAAGATTTGCCTTCTCCGCGGCCTCTGTGGTCTCAAGCGACCCAAGGGAGCGGGAAGAGCCGTTCACTATTCCACTCTGCATTGGGAAGCATGCCGGGTTTATAGCCATATTTTTTCCTATAGAAACGCTGCAGATGAATTGCCGGAAAATGGAGGCCTATGCCGATATTTTCTTCCTGCAGAGCCGCAAGAAATCCGTCGCGACCAATTGTCAGTGCCTCGATCTCAAGACGCACTACGTAAAGATGCCATGCATGGTGATGTAGATAGGGGACCTGGCCCAGGGGGCGGATCTCAGGGATTTCTGCCAGGAGCCGGTGGTAGTTTTCGGCAAGCTCTGCCCGCCTCTGATTAAATTTCTGGATGCGGGCTAACTGGTGAATCCCGATAGCAGCCTGAAGATCCAACATGTTGTATTTATAGCCCGGCTTCTCTACCTCGTATTGCGGGATTCCGCCCTTGGAGTAACGTTTCCAGGCATCCCGCGAAATACCATGGAAGCGGAG
>JAGGRV010000356.1 GCA_021159445.1 Deltaproteobacteria bacterium
TACCGCAACCCACCGAGCTGTAAGCGTTTACAGGGTGCTGCAGATGCGAGGCGTAGGGTACGCAGACGTACTCCCTGTACTTCAAGTGCCCGGCAACAAAACAGATGCGGTGCCCTGTAAACGCTTACAGGTAATCTTTAGCCCCGTGAGGCCTCAATAGCCACTACCAGTTCCTCTCTACTAACATTATCTGTTATAAGAATTTGACCAATTCCTCGACTCAGGACAAAGTGAGGTCTCCCTGACTTTGCCTTTTTGTCATGCTGGAGGAGATCTATTAGCTCCTCTGCAGAGAGATTTGCAGGGATCTCCTTGGGAAGATGTAAGCTGTCCAGAAGCCTGCACAGCCTTTCGAGATCCCCCTCGGGCATTAAACCCTTTGCTACAGAAATCCTCGAAACCACCACCATACCCATGGAAACTGCCTCTCCGTGAGGGATCTGATAGTGTGCCGCGGCCTCCACCGCATGGCCTACAGTATGACCAAAGTTAAGGATACGCCTCAGATCTCCTTCGCGCTCATCAGCAGACACCACATCAGCCTTTATGGAACAAGAGCTATAGACTATGTGAGCTGTGACATGTGGCTCAAGATTTATTACATCCCACCACTTCTCCTCCAGGTAATCAAACAGTTCCGGGCTTTGGATCATTCCATACTTCACTACTTCAGCAAGACCATTTCTGATCTCGGCATGAGGTAGAGTAGTCAACACCCCTATGTCCGCATAGACCCTTCCGGGCTGATAAAAGGTCCCGAGAAAATTTTTTCCCTCGGGCAGGTCAACCCCTGTCTTTCCTCCTACTGAGCTGTCTACCTGGGCAAGAAGTGTAGTAGGAATCTGCACAAGCGGGACACCCCTCATATAGATAGAGGCAAGAAAACCTGCCACATCCCCAACCACTCCGCCGCCCAGGGCCAGTATGGCAGTCTGCCTATCTGCACCCAGGTTAATCATCCTCCGGGCGAGATCCACTACAGTATCCATATTTTTTGATTCCTCGCCTGCTGTAAAGGACAACAATTCAACCTTGACTCCGCCTTGGCCCAGCAACTTGATGAGATCCGCCCCAAGGTAATCCTCTACATTTGAATCCGTGATAATTAGGTACCGCGGAGCAGGCAAATTCGATTTGAGATTCTCTCCCAACTCTGTCAAAAGCCCCGGGCCTATGAGAATATCATATGTATTAGCTCTCAATGGTACTGTTACAGTGTGCCAGACATGTTGAATATCCTCAGAATACTTAGAGCGTGGAACAAAACCATTATCTGTATCCATAGAAACCATTTCCCTCCAATGTCAGACATCGTCAAGTGGTCAAGTAGTCGAGTGGTTAAGTGGTTGTTATTATTCCAGCAAATAGCTTTGGTCCAAAAATTGGACAGTCGATGCTAGTTCGAATCCTAATATGCTGAATTATTTGTAATTTTTTCCAACTCGACTATTCAACCACTCAACTATTTAATGAGGTCTGAATGTATATCCTAAATCTGTTTAATCCCCGACAGCCTTAAGAACTTCCTCCTTATGGGATTTAACTACTCTATTGGCAAGGTCTTTTAGGCTGCTCTTTACCTTATCCGGCGCCGGCAAATCCGGCACCTTGGGTAGTAACTTTTCAAGGTCACCAACAGGGGCCAGTTCAAGACGGGATGATAGATCTTCTGCCCTACCTGCCGGCAGATTCTCACCTAATACACCGGCAAGATCATCCCTTCTGTCTAAGGTATTTAAGAAACTCATGATTTCCTCAAGGGCGAATTTCTCTTTAAACTGACGAATCTCTTCGTCTATTACCTGGGCCTCATCCAGCACCTCACCCAGCTTTTCTCTGTACTCAACTGTATCCAGGTAAAGCCTTTCATAACTGTCTAAAAACAGATTGGCAAATTTGGAATAGGCCAACCAGCCACTGAGTTCCATGTTCTCAAGAAGCCGCTCCATGATCGTGCCCGAGTCCACTGTATATTGATCGAAAAAGGGACGGTCTTCCCAACCCGTAAGCCTTAAAAATTCGTCAATCAGGTTCAAATCTTGCAGAAGGATATATATTCTGGCTATGTCCCTCCCTATCTTTTGTTCGTATAGGAAGCAAAGATCAGAGATCATGGCCTCAAGGGCCTGCCTGTCTTCCTCTATGATTTTTCTATAGCCGAAGTACCTCTCTGCTATTTCCCTCTTTATCTGATATGTTAACGCCTTTCCGATATCTTGTTCCATAGCCTCTACATATCTCTCCCTAATATATGAAATTTATTCTGCTAGGAACGGGAGATAAATAAGTTGAACAAAAATTAACAGGATTTTTTGTTGTAT
>JAGGRV010000111.1 GCA_021159445.1 Deltaproteobacteria bacterium
CCGCGGTTGAAACCCTGCAAAAGCCTATCGGCTGCCAGGGAGTGTGAACGGTTACAAATGAGCGGTTGGTTTTGAAGTGGGATCTTGAGAATTGGACAGCCATGGCGGGCAGACCAACCAAAAGGTTATTAAAGCTCATCCGGGAATTGCTGGATGAAGGGGTGATATGAAGATTGATCGTATCAACTACAATAATAGAAAGCGGCAATTTGAGCTTTGTGTTGGCACTCAATCATTTGTTTTCCCGTACGCAAAACTGGATGTGCAGCCAACATCCGGGAATCGAATCGCTCAGGTTTTCATTGATAAAGAGTTGGCAAACGAAGCGTTTACCTACCGTTTGCAGAGCGGTGAAGAGGGCACAGTTCATATCGACCATGTTCTCGAATACAATCGTGATCCGAAATTCATGGCGGATCTTCTATTGTATAAGCTTACGATTGAGGCCCAGAAACGCTTGAAATCCAGTGGGTTAAGTAATCGGGAAATCATCCGCAGACTTGGCACTTCGGCTTCCCAGTATTACCGCCTGTTGGATCAGACTTATTACGGAAAGTCGATTCATCAGATGCTGTGTCTGTTGGGACTTCTCAATTGTCAAGTTGATGTTGTCCTGAAAGATAAACGACCAAAATCGCGTCGAAAGGTTCTGGTTTCCGTATAACATCAGTTTTCGTTGTAGGGGATCCTGTGGGGGGGCAAGTAATGGGGGACGTTGGCAACTTTGTAAACTTATTATCCCAACGACACCTGATCCCCTTTTAATTCTGTAGTAGGAGACGTGGCCAATTTATTCAAAGAACGCTTCATTTCCCTCATGCCGAGACCGTTCAGGCTCGGTGTCATCGGGTTTTCTCCACCACATTATGGCCTTTGGTGTCGAGCGGAGGAACATCCCTCACGACAACACCGACCGGGATGAGTTTGTGCGTCGCCAATCCCACCTTTGTCCCTTCTTTCCGACATCGGTACAGGCACTATTTTCCTTGAGGCACTTGCGGATGTCATTTTGATGGGGGAAAAAGAGGGGCCGGCGAATAATGCCTGTTGGACTATGCCCCTTTTGTTATCTTTTGGCACAGATTACACAGATGACACGGATTAGAGATGCTCCTTGCTCTATTATTAGATAGACTTTGCCATCTTGTAATCTGTGTCAGAGAAAAAGGGCGTAGCTACTAAGGTGCGTTATTCTGAACCAGGATGATTAGCATGGATGACTCCCTTTGGGATAGATGAATTCCCTTGCGGGATGGGATGAGTTCCTTCGGAACGGATGGATTGCTTTACTGACAAGGCAGGAGTATAAACCCCATTTGTTCAAAATGATGGTCAAATGCAAAAACCTCCATAATACCAAATTCCTTCATTACAACATAAGAGGTACAGTCAGTAAATGACCATTGTTTGTCAACATTGTACTGTTCAAAAACATCCCAGCTTCGTTTGGCAAAATCCTGATCGATCCAAACGACATCAAGAACATGTTCTGCCATTAGGATATCAACCTTTTCCTTATAATTGACAGTTGGTTGAAAGCCTACGTTCATCAAGAGCAATGTATATAATTCATCTAAAATGTAATTAGATGTTACAAGCTTACATTCGCCGGCAATTTCATCCCTGAATTGTAATGCTCTTTCATGGTCTTTATCTGCTTTATCAGCTAATGCATCCAACCTCTGGTATCGACGAAAAGGTGCCTCATAATCGTTTTCCATAAAGATAGATGTCGTGATTCTGGGCTGCGTTTTTCAAACAACCAATTACAGCATTATCGCCAAGAGTCTGAAATGTCCCCCATCCTTTTTTAGAGGGTTTTGCCACTTCAGTTGTTTCTGAAGAAGAGTGAATACGAATCTCACCGGTTCTCAATTCGACTTGCACTCGAGATCCCAGTCCAGCCTTATGCAACCATCGCTCATCTAACCAAACGCCTTGACTAACATTTATAATTTGTTTTTCTTGCATTACCAATCTCCCGGTAAGATCCTATAAATTGTCGAGTATAATAAGATTTTTAACCTTAGAAATTTATTTTTGTCAACCCTAGAAATTGAGGCGTTGTTGACTGAGTTGAATAACCACCTTTTATTTTTGTGTGTGTCAGAAAGTGGATAGAGGATATGGGGAATAGGATAGCGGAAATAGGGAAGAGGTTAGAGGGCGGAAAAGCAGAAATTGAGAAGGATATTTTCATCTCTCCCTAATTTCTACTTTCAAATTTCAAGCCGTGAACGGCTACCCAGTATTATACTTGACGTAATTATTCACTTTCCCCCCTGACAGCCAACAGCCTTTTTCAGGTTTCAAAGC
>JAGGRV010000215.1 GCA_021159445.1 Deltaproteobacteria bacterium
GATCTGGACGCTTACTGAATTAGTAAGACGGATTCTGGTAATTATGCCATTTGGTGGATAGTTCGGCTCAAGTGCTGATGAAGGACGTGCCAAGCTGCGATAAGCTCTGGCGAGGTGCATGGAACCTTTGAACCAGAGATTTCCGAATGAGACTTCTTGGTGTGGTGAAAGCCACATCGATCCTTCGGGATTGGGAACGCTCCGAATTGAAACATCTCAGTAGGGGCAGGAAAAGAAATCAATCGAGATGCTGTTAGTAACGGCGAGTGAAAACAGCAGAGTTCAAACTGAATCTCTCCTCGAAAGAGGCGAGAGATGTGGTGTTGTAGGGCAGGTCATTATACAGTCCAAACCGGTGAAATCAAAGTCATCTGGAACGTTGTGCCATAGAGCGTGATAGCCGCGTAGATGTAAACCGGCGGGTTGTGACCTGTTTCTGAGTACCGTGGGTCGGAAATCCCGCGGAAATCTGGGAGACATCAACTTCCAAAACTAAATACTTTCTTGAGACCGATAGCAGAGTAGTACCGTGAGGGAAGACTGAAAAGCATCCAACAGATGGAGGTGCAAAGTGCTTGAAACCAAATGGTGATGGTGTGGTATGGCGCAAAAGGTTCTTCGTCGCGAAGGAGGCAGTCGCGAGGCTGTAGTACGGGCGGCGTTGCCGGTGTCATATCGTACGTTTTGAAGTGTTATATCATACGTTTTGAAGAACGGGCCAGGGAGTGTATCTTGGTGGCGAGACTAACGCTTTAAAGCGGAAGTCGAAGCGAAAGCGATATTTGCGCGTAGCCGGAAACGGCATGGCGCAGGGTATACAAGTGCCTGAAGTCACTGGGGTACGACCCGAAGCCGGGCGATCTATGCGTGGGCAGGTTGAAGCGTGGCGAAAGCCGCGTGGAGGACCGTTAGCGGTACTGATATGCAAATCGTTCGCGTGACCTGCGTATAGGGGTGAAAGGCCAATCGAGCCCGGCATCAGCTGGTTCCTTCCGAAACATGTCGCAGCATGACCTGATCTGAGATCGTTAGCGGGGTAGAGCACTGATTGGAGGTGCCGGGGGAGAAATCCCTCGTCCTCTTGTCAAACTCCAAAGTCGCTATCATCGTAGAAGATCGGAGTCCGGGCACGGGGTAAGCTCGTTGTCCGTAAGGGAGACAACCCAGACCGTGGTTAAGGTCCCTAAGTGTCGGCTAAGTGTTAAAAATAAAGGGCGTCCCAGGCCATAGACAACTGGAAGGTTAGCTTAGAAGCAGCTATCCTCTAAGGAGTGCGTAACAGCCCACCAGTCGAGGTTTGGGGCCCCGAAAATGGACGGGGCTCAAGCCGATCACCGATACCACGGAGCACCGAAACAACCTTTTCAGAAAAAGGTTGATCAAAAACATCCTACTTCGGTAGGATTAATATTGATGAACTGGTGAAAAGGTTCTGGTGATCTCGTAGGAAGGCGTCCTGTTTGGGCAGAAGCAGGGTTGTAAAATCCTGTGGACCATGCAGGAACGAAAATCCTGGTAATAGTAGCATGTGAAGTCCTGTGGACCATGCAGGAACGAAAATCCTGGCAATAGTAGCAGCAAAGTTAGGTGAGAATCCTAACCGCCGAAGGGGCTAGGTTTCCTCGGCAATGTTCGTCAGCCGAGGGTTAGTCGGTCCTAAGACGTATCGTAATTCGAGTACGCCGAAAGGGAAACAGGTTAATATTCCTGTACCATCTAAACTATATCCATAAGGACCTGACGCATCCGGATAGGTCGGGCAGTGCTGTCGCGCTGTTCAAACATCGAAGCAGGTGGAGTGCCGTAATGGCGAGAAGCCTGTGAATGTGTGATGACAAAAGTCGACTGAGTCCAGGTGCCCGTGAAAAGGGAGTTTTGATGTCCGTACCGAGAACCGACACAGGTGCCCCTAGCTGAGAAGGCTAAGGCGTGTCGGAGGACACTAGCTAAGGGAATTCGGCAAATTGGCTCCGTAACTTCGGGAGAAGGAGTGCCTGCCTTGTAAGAGGCAGGTCGCAGTGACCAGAGAGCTCTAACTGTCTAATAACAACATAGCGGATCGCGAACCCGTAAGGGCTAGTACGATCCGTGAATCCTGCCCAGTGCAGGTACCTGAAACCCCGGTTCAACGGGATGAAGGGCCTGTCAACGGCGGGGGTAACTATAACCCTCTTAAGGTAGCGTAGTACCTTGCCGCTTAATTGGCGGCTTGCATGAATGGATCAATGAGAGTTCTACTGTCCCTAGCTAGAATCCGGTGAAGCTTACATTCCAGTGCAGAGTCTGGAGAC
>JAGGRV010000253.1 GCA_021159445.1 Deltaproteobacteria bacterium
TGCAGATGCGAGGCGTACGGGTACGCAGACGTACTTCCTGTACTTCAAGTGCCCGGCAACAAAGCAGAT
Organism: Deltaproteobacteria bacterium; assembly: GCA_021159445.1. Classification (GTDB taxonomy): domain Bacteria; phylum Desulfobacterota; class Dissulfuribacteria; order Dissulfuribacterales; family UBA3076; genus UBA3076. Next base: position 70 of record JAGGRV010000253.1, read on the forward strand.
GCGGTGCCCTGTGAACGCTTACTGACAAATTAACCATTAGAGGTGCAGCATGTTAAAAGAGATGAAAGAACAGATCATTGAGTCATTTGAAAAGGTAATGAAGAGTGGCGAGGTGACAGCGGCACAGGTCCGGGACATTGTTCAGAATGCCGTGTCGGACACTGCCAAAAAGGTGAAAGAAGGAGGGATAACCCTGCGCGAGATTGCCAGGGAGGCCTCTGCCACAGCTATGGATGGACTCAAACAGAAAAGAATTGCTACCAGGGAGCGTATCGCTGCGGCAGTCGAGGGGGCAATTGACGGTATCAAGTCCACAGAACAGAGGGCTATGGACAGGACCCGTCAAGAGATCCAACAACTGAAGACCCGTCTAAGTGGAGAGGAACAGAAACTGTCTGAAGATGTGCGCGAGGCCCTGGAAGGCATCAGACAGAGCAGCGAGGCATTTACAGGAGAGATGAAAGAGCACATCGAGACCGCTGTAACCGATGCCAAGTTGAAATACGCGCAGCTTTTAGGTTTGACCGGGGAAACCGTCAAACAGGCTGTAAAGCGGGTAATCGATAGCGGAAAGGACGTAGAGGAAACTGTTGCCCAAATCACCAAGGATGCAACAGAAAAGGCCCTTGCCGAGGTGCATTTCAGCGCGGACAGGGTAAGAAAAGTGTCTCAAACCGTGATTTCCGCCGCAGTTGAGACCGCGGAAGAGGCCGACACCAATATACGCGAGGTAGCCAGAGGTGCGGTACAGGGAACCAGGGAAGGTGTCACCTCTGCAGTGGAGTCCACAAAAGAGACGCTGTCCGCTGCAGGTGCAAAGACCAAGTCCTTTGCCACAGAAGACCTTGTCCGTACAAAGGAAGACCTTGAGGCCGTTGAAGACCTGTTTCTTGAGACCATACGCGGAGTAGCCGGCAAGTCCGGCAAGGTGGCAAGTGAGGTACTCACTGGACTTGCAGACCAGGCCAGGAAAATCCCCTCTACCCTGAAGGAGAAGGCAGGTGAAGCCGCTGAGACAATCTCAAATCGTCTTAAGGAATTAGGCAAAGATACTTTTGGTAAAGCGGCGCATCTCACCGAAGAGACGGTACACACCGCGGCCGAGGAGACCAAGGAACTGTCAAAACGGGCCCTGGATATAGCCAAGGGAGCAGTATCCGGAATGATCCGTGGTGCAAAGGACGTCTTGAAAAAGGATAAGGAGGACAAGTCATGAAAAAGGCAATCTCAGCTACACTTTTGGCACTTTGGCTGATCATTGGTTTTGCAGCGCCTGCAGTTTTTTCAGCCGAGCAGGCGGGCCAGACAAAAGACATGGAAGCCACGGAAATTGAGTGGCAACAGGCCCTCAAGGCACAGGTCGCCCTGGCCATGGCAAAAGTCAATCTTCTCAAGGCACGTACCGAGCTTTGGCTGGAAAAAAACAGTGAGGCCGCTCTCCAAAGCCTCGAAGATGCCAAGACCAATCTACGCAAGGCATACGGGACGGCCGATACAGTCACAAGAAGGCGAATTGCCGACTTGGAGGAACAGATCAAGGGTGCGGAGACCGCCCTGCGTATAAAAAGCGACCAGGCCTAAAAAACAGAGTATTATTGTAATTCGTATAATTTTCGAATAGTTACTGTCTATCTTCAAGACATCACAGGCATCGAATAGTTATGCAAAATAACTACACAATATCAATATGTTGCATATTTACCAGAAAATTCATGCCAAAGTGCTCAAAAATTTGAAACTATTTTTCGAAAACTTGAGGTGATTGTGTTTCAGAATTTTCTGCCAGAAAAAACGCGAAAATAAATACTAAGGTACTGATCCATAGCCATCCGTGTAATCCGTGTAATCCGTGTCCAAAAATGGAAATTCCTATACTATGAACTTAGCGCACTTCGGGCGGACTTGGAAAATTTTGGACACAGATTTCACAGATTACACAGATTTTTATTTCACAAATGCGGCAGCATTTATGAAATGGAAGTATTGTTTGAACAATATAGACCTAATCCATAGCCATCCGTGTAATCCGTGTAATCCGTGTCCAAAAATGGAAATTCCTATACTATGAACTTAGCGCACTTCGGGCGGACTTGGAAAATTTTGGACACAGATTTCACAGATTACACAGATTTTTATTTCACAAATGCGGCAGCATTTATGAAATGGAAGTATTGTTTGAACAATATAGACCTAATCCATAGCCATC
>JAGGRV010000506.1 GCA_021159445.1 Deltaproteobacteria bacterium
GAATACAACAAAAAATCCTGTTAATTTTTGTTCAACTTATTTATCTCCCGTTCCTTACGTGAATAGTTACGCTATATTTAATAACTGTCGGCCAAACAATTAGTATTACCTATTTAGCAGTCAATTGAAAACATAAATTATTCTACATTAATTTAATAGTTTAGGAATCCCCAATATTCGGACAGGATGAACGGAATTGTGAGGTTGTATTGAGATATTGAATTGCCGGGGGCTTGACTGGTCACTTCATCATGTGATGGAGCGTTGAATTGAAGGGACAAAGATCTTTAAGTTCATTCAGAAACAGTCCTGTAGTTCATTCACGGTAGTTGATTCACGGCTCGACAGAAAACGTTTGTTTGATATTATGAAATTATTAAATTCATAATATCAAAATCATGCTACAAAAAAATAGAGGGGAACATTTAATGGCTCTGGTTAAGGTTAAAAGACACCATCAGATTACCCTGCCGCACATGTTGTGCAAAAAGCTTAATCTTGATGTGGGCGATTATGTCGAAATTGAGGACAGGGGCGGAGAGATTGTTATAAAACCGGTTAAAATGGTTCATCCGGACCAGGTATATTTTTATACTAAAGAGTGGCAAAAAGGAGAAGCAGAAGCGGACAAGGATATTGCCAAAGGGGATGTGTTTGGGCCTTTTGATAACGCTGATGAGTGTATTCAGGCTTTAAAGAATACCAAAGCATGAGACTACAGCCAACAAAGACTTTTGCCAAAAACTTTCGCAAACTGCCTGAAAATATTAAAAAAACCGTGCATAAGCATTTGGCGCTTCTGCTGTCCAGTCCTCGCCATCCTTCGTTGAATATTAAGAAAATGCAGGATCCAAGAAATATCTGGGAAGCCAGAATCAGCGACTCTTACCGTTTTACTTTCCAGATTAAAGGAGACGTTTATATTCTCAGAAAAGTCGGTACTCATGATATTTTGAAAAAGCCTTGAAGATGTGAAAAAAACAAGGGCTTAACATGCAAGGCCATCAGATCTTTCTCTATCAATTCTTCAGGCTTCTTTGATATGGCGGTGCGCTCATAAAGCATTCCATCAATTTTTGGTACCGGGCGGTGGACAGCAGAAGCATAAAAAGAGTTGAGTCTGCGCATGTGCTGAATTCCTATATTTCGGAGCAGAATTCATAAAAAAGGTGGGGTGATGGAGACAAAATCGACAGATGACGGGATGACAAAATTCGAGAATGTATCATTTTCTGTCCTGGTTAAGGATGATAAGGACCTTGCTGCTCTTCGCCGTGACTATGCTTCAATGCCTGCACAAGAGCGAAGAAAAGCAGCAGATTGGGAATATCACTCCCAGATGGCTAGTGAGATCTTCAACCATTCAATGGCACTGACAGGTAAAGAAGGATTGGGAAAGTCTTTTTGGCCTTCGGGGTTTGTCGCTCTTGCCATAGATCCGCTGTATGCACCTGCTATTCTCACTGTTGGCTCAATTGAATATCAGCTCGGGCGTGTAGAAGAAGCTATGAAACTGTTCATAACGCTTACGACATTGCCAAAAGATGAAGAAGACCTAAGTATTATTATAGACAAAGCGGGTGATTTTCTTATTGATCAAGATGATTACGAAAATGCGCTCGCGCTGTATTCTGCTGCTGAAAAAGCCTCCCCACATGAAACCGTGTACCCCAACGGATCGGGATATTGCCTCGCAAAACTCGGCCGTTATGAGGATTCAGTAAAGAAACATAGGCGTGCGGATGAATTGGAACCGAATAACTACGAGCATCTGAATGATCTTGGATACTCATTGCTTGAAGCGGGAAAGTTTGACGAAGCCGAAGAAGTTCTGAAAAGATCAATATCGCTTGCTCCGCCGGATTATGAATTTCCATGCAACAATCTGAGCGAACTAAAGAAAAAGAGAAAAGAAACGAAACCAGAGAGATGATTTCGGGCTTGAATCTGGTGAAATAGACTTCCTCTTGATCCACAAAACTCACACCTCGGTTAAAGTCAGCCATTACGCGTTTAACTGTCGCAATGCTGATACCTAACGCATTTACCACTCTCTGAATACCGGGACATGCTTGTTCCTAAGAGTCATCTTTGGTACGATCAAAATATCTCTTTTGGGAAACTGCCCGTTCCCGAATCAGAAACAGGTGCATGTCAATCGGGAATTATTGGATAGAAACCGGATCATAGGAAAACACTTGTGATTACAGACCGTGCCTCAATCGGCGGACCGCCCATGGTAAGAATCGACGGCGACAAAGTCCGTAAGTTCAG
>JAGGRV010000336.1 GCA_021159445.1 Deltaproteobacteria bacterium
GCCCCTTCTGACGGATCTATTTTTTGTCCAAAATCTCCCTGATTTTTCCGGACAGCTTTTTCATATTAAAGGGCTTTTGAATAAAACCATCACAGCCGAACTCCATGATCTTGGCAGCCTGGCCATCTATGCTGTAGCCACTTGCAAGAAGGGCTTTAATTTTAGGATTGTTCTCTTTCATTCTGTTATAGGCCTCGCCACCGCTCATCTCCGGCATGATCATGTCAACAATAACCAGATCAACCTTGTCCTTGTGTTTCCTATAAACTTCTACAGCTTCTTTGCCGCTTCTGGCCAGCAATACATTGTAGCCCATTCCTCTGAGCATATCCTTGCCAACATTAAGAATCATATCCTCATCATCAACAAGAAGAACAGTCTCTGTACCCTTTAAGATATTGTCTTCCAGTTTCTTTTCTTTTTTTGTGACCTCCTTTTTTGAAGCCGGCAGGTGGATATCAAAGGTGGTTCCCTTACCCTTTTCACTGTCAATATTGATGATGCCACCATGATTCTTGATGATCCCATGAGCAGAGGCAAGACCTAAACCTGTGCCGCGGCCCATCTCTTTGGTGGTAAAAAACGGGTCAAATATCCTTTGCTGGGTAGCCTCATCCATACCAATGCCAGTGTCGGTCACAGAGATCTTCACATAATTGCCAGGCCTTACACCAAAAGGATTGATATGGTTATGGTCAAGCACAACGTTGCTTGTTTCAATACAGAGGTTTCCACCACCCGGCATGGCGTGCCAGGCATTGATATAGAGGTTTAACAACACCTGATCAATTTGACCCCGATCCACTTCGACCGGCCAGATGTCTTTCTGATATTTGTTGTGAATCGTTATCTCCTTTTTGGTGCGGGCAAACATCTCGGAACCCTTCTTAATTAGCTCGTTTAGATCAGTCGGTTTGACATCGTATTTGCCACCCCTGGCAAAACCTAAAAGTTGTTTGGTAAGATTTGCTCCAGTTCGGACCATATTTTCTGTTCCCTTGAGATGTTCAAAATGGGGATGATCGGGATCAGTATCCAGCAACATCAGGGAAGCGTGCCCCTGAATACCCATGAGCACATTATTGAAGTCATGGGCAATGCCACCAGCCAGCGTGCCAATGGACTCCATCTTCTGGGCTTGTTGGAATCGGGCCTCAAGTTTCTTTCTTTCTTCCTCTGCCCGCTTGTGTTCTGAGGCGTTGGCAAAAATTTCTGCTATTAATTGGAGCAGCGTGATGCTCTCCTCGGACCATGTTTTTTCAACTCGCACCGAATCGAACCCGAGAAATCCCAGGAGGGAACCGCCATAGACCATGGGAACGGCAACAAGGGATTGGATGTCTTGTGATTGGAGGATTTCTTTTTCGGCGTTTGCTTCGGGTGGAAGAGCGCTGACACATGGGATATGAATATTCTTGAACTGATTAAGTTTATCCATCCACCACGGCATGACGTCAGATGACAGCCCCTTTAGGTTGTCAATTTGTGGTTCAATCCCTCCTGCACACCACTCGTGTGTATTGTCCATCTTTGTCCCGTTGTCGTAAAACAGAAAAACATAACTCCGGTCAACTCCGGAAAAGACCCCTATCGTTTCCAAAACGCGGTTGATCCCATGGTCAATGTTGTCAGGTGCAGTGTTGATAAAGCTTGTTGATACATTAGCAACTAGCCGTTCAAGTTCCAGTTGAGACTTTAGCGCTTCCTGTGCCCATATACGCTCAGTGATGTCAATTGTCTGGAAAACAATGCCCTTAAATTTCCCTTCCGCATTTCTGAGCGGCTCCCAGGAACTCGAAGCATACAGCAATTCTCCATTCTTTTTGACTGCTTTGTATTCGAAATTCTTGTATCCCAGACCCTTGCTGAATGTGTGATCATAGAGATGCTTCGCCCTTGGCGTATCATCCTCATGCACCCACCATATCGGTTCAGCCCGTAGCTCTTCTTGAGTGTAGCCAAAAATCTCTTCACAGTTAGGACTGACATATATATTATCACCTTTTGTATCACAGATTATGAGTAAACTGGGCGCGGTCTCAACAATAATTCTGAACAGTTCTTCTGATTTCCGTATTGCCTCCCCGCCTCTCTTATGCTCAAGGATTTCCTTTTCTAATTCCTTGACTCTTTGTTCCAGTTCTTCATATGTTGATTTCTTGGCCATAAAAAAAACCTCCTAGCCTGAGTTTCCTACTTAGGAACGGGAGATAAATAACTTGAACAAAAATTAATAGGATTTTTTGTTGTATTCAAGGCGCGAGGAGCGAGCA
>JAGGRV010000117.1 GCA_021159445.1 Deltaproteobacteria bacterium
AAAAGCGCATTTTAAAGCCATGTTTGGTGCAAGAACCAGATATTTCCGCCAAAGTACGGCAATCGTGCTCTTCTAACCCCTTCAGCCTTCAGTCTAAACAGCTTCAGCCTGACTACGTGAGTAGTTAGGATAATTCTACATAATGAATTACCCCGCGGCAAGCTGCGGGGTATAAGGATATTGATACCAAATAGTTGACTGATGAGTCAAAATCGTGATAAAATATATTAATTGAGGTTACCCGGAAAAACCATTCCCCAAATCATTAAAAGCAATTTCTTGTCAGCATCCGTTAGGCATGAAACTTCTGTCCCATGCCCCACCATTGAATACGCCAATGGCTTAAGCCGGAATTATGGATATCTGTAGAAAGGATGGTTGGATGAAAATTATTTGTATATTTCCTATATGCATGTTGTTTCTCATTCAAACAGTCTATGTCCATGCAGACCAGATATCGCCGTCTCAAGTCCCTCTAGCTGAACCTAGCTCAGCATTCCAAAAGTCCTATCCTGAAATCGTCGAGGAGAAGGACAGCGAAAAATTCGACGAAGATTGGGAGGAAGCTCTCTTTTTTGAAGAAGAAATCGAGCCTATCGCCGATCCGTTAGAACCTTTTAACCGTGTAATGTTTCAGATAAACGACAAATTATATTATTATTTTCTGAAACCTGTGTCCAAGGTTTTTTCATTTGTTCTTCCCAAGGACCTGAGAGTAGCCCTTGGGCGTGCAATGAATAACAGCAAGACGCCGATCAGCTTCGCCAACTGTCTGCTGCAGGGACGCTTTAAGGATGGAGGAACCGAAATTGCCCGCCTTGTTATAAACACTACATTCGGATTAGGCGGTCTCTTCGATCCTGCAAGGGACTGGTGGGACATAAGAACAAAAAAGGCTGATTTTGGCCAAACCATGGGACATTATGGCATAGGCCATGGATTTTACTTGGTCCTCCCGTTGATTGGCCCATCCAGCGCAAGGGACGGAATCGGGACCTTTGCCGGGTATTTTACGTTGCCTCAGAACTATTTCATTACCTTTCGGGACAAGCTCATTATATTTTCGGTAGATATTGTCAATTATGTTTCAATCAATCCGGAGGAATATGACGACCTCAAGAGGGATGCCTTTGACCCATATATCTTCTTCAGGGATGCCTATACCCAGCATCGGGCGGAATTAATAAAGAAATATAGGTAATTTTAGAGACCTTATGAAGTATAATTTCAGAAACAAAAAGGATTCAATGAATCTTGTAATCGGGGGAAGCGGCTTTATAGGTAGTCACCTTGTCAGGGAACTAGTTCAACGGGGAGAAAGGGTAAGGGTATACGACCTGAATCCGTTTCCTGAAGACGAAACGTATCAACCTGTTGAAGCGGTATGCGGGGACATCTTAAACCTCAGTCAGCTATCTTCTGCTATGGACGGTTGTAGTACAGTCTATCATCTGGGTGGCACTCCTCAGCTATGGAGCAGAGATCCCAAGTTCTTTGACCGTACAAACCACGAAGGAACCATTAATGTACTCAAGACAGCCAAGCAGGCAGGCATAAAACGGTTTATTTTCACCAGTACGGAGTCAATTCTTGCCACCCCCTCCAGAAAGGAACCAATCACGGAAGATATTCAGCCGCGCATGGAAGACATGATTGGTCCATATTGCCGCTCAAAATTGCTGGCTGAGCAGGCCGTTTTCAGGGCTGCAAAGGACGGTCTTCCAGCGGTCGCGGTATGCCCTACATTGCCTATAGGTCCCGGAGACAGAAATTTAACACCCCCAGGGCGAATGATATCGGATTTCCTCCAGGGGAAAATTCCGGGTTACCTCGATTGTACGCTCAATTTCGTTGATGTTCGGGACGTGGCCACAGGACACCGCCTCGCTGCAGAACATGGCCAGCCGGGGTACAGATATATACTGTCCGCCTATAACCTCACCCTCTATGAGTTTTTCCAGCATCTGAGCAGGATAAGCGGCGTGTCATGCCCCAAAATTAAAATCCCCTATCCTGTAGCATTGGCCTGGAGCTATATGGAACATTATTTAGGCATCGTAACGGGCAAGAAGCCGAGAAGTTCAATTGCCGGGGTTAAGCTATGTAAGCGTTCACTCGAATTTAACGGCACCTGGACATGGAAAACGTTGGGGCACCAACCACGCCCACTGGATGGAACTATCAGGGATGCAGTAAACTGGCACAATAAATTTTTGTAAGCGTTCACAGGGCACCGCATCTGCTTTGTTGTCGGGCACTTGAAGTACAGG
>JAGGRV010000553.1 GCA_021159445.1 Deltaproteobacteria bacterium
CGAAGAAGACGGCAAAAAAGACATTAATTTGTTCAAGTTATTTATTGTACGTTCCTTAGCGGTGGCTGATCTTGCCGTGACCAAAGGGAAAAATCTATGCCAATCTCCATAGATTATGACAGAAAAGAAAACGTTATTTATACAAAAGCCGAAGGTGTGATTAAACTTGATGATATTATCTCGTACTTCTCGTCTGCCGCCACTTCAGATTTAAAAAAAGGATATCGTGTTCTTGCCGACTATTCTGATGCTATTCTTGAATTAAGCAATGAAGACATTTATGAGATGGCAAGACGAAGAAAGGTGATGCTAGATACAGATAAAAAAATCAGTATAGCTGTTTTTTGCAAGGAAGATTTGGTATTTGGCCTGGGAAGAATCTATGAGGCATTACTTGATGAAGATAAATACAATGTAATGATTTTTCGTAGCCAGGAAGAAGCCAGAAAATGGCTGGGCGTCTGAAAGATGTAGCAATAAATCACATAACCCAAGCGCTGCACCAGACTGCGAGAAGTGCCGTTCAATTTTCTGCAAGTTCTTTGGCGCAGCTCTCCATTTTATCGATGACCGACACCGGTGCAAGGCACAAAGGACGAAACGGATACTGCGCTTATGTGAGTGATGAGAAGAGCGGCTGGCTGAATTGGTGAAGAGACGACTTGGGAGTTGTCCAACTTATTTACGGACAGGTCCTTAGAGGAATCAGATTTTTTCCGGTGGGAAGGTTACTACCTCGTTGATATTTGATGCGTTTGTGAGCAGCATTACCAGGCGGTCTATTCCAAGTGCCATGCCTGCACATTTGGGAAGCCGGCTCAGGGACGACAGAAACTCTTCAGGCCAGGGATAGACACCAAGTCCCTGTTCCTTGCGTCTTTCAGCCTCTTTTCTGAATCTTGCCTCTTGCTCTTGTTGGTCTGTAAGTTCGGAAAAGCCGTTCGCGATCTCAAGTCCACCTGCATACAGCTCAACCCTCTCCGCCACCTTAGGGTCGGATGGTTTCAGCCTGGCAAGAGAAGCACAGGATGCAGGATAATCCATTAAAAAGACAGGTCGATCCGGAGGCAGGTTAGGTTCTATCTTTGTCACCATGTCTTCGTTAAACCGGTCTAAATCCGGTGCGCGACCCGGTGTCCAGCCGGCATATTTTTCAAATACCTTTTTTATGGTTATCCCGGGGAATTTGGGATTGATATCGATCTTTCGGCCTTTGTACGTTATTGAATCATCTTTCCAGCCAGCCGCTCTGGCCGTTATTTTAATTATGGCTTCACAGTCAGACATAAGGTCGTGGTAATCTGCGCCCGCCCTGTACCACTCCAGCACGGTGAATTCAGGAAGGTGATGACAGCCCTGTTCTTCCTGTCGAAATACAGGCCCTAGCTGGAAGATCCGATCAAACCCTTCTGCCAAAAGGCGTTTCAGGTTGATTTCAGGTGATGGGATCAGATACAGGTCAGGCCTGCCTTTGCCCTGGAAAACTGGAAATACCTCAATTGAGGCCTCCGGTACAGGGGTTTTAATCATCAGAGGGGTTTGGACTTCAAGAAATCCCTGCCCGGCCAGAAAAGATCTGATGGCTTTTATAATTCTTTCCCGGGTTGCCAACATCCTGTGTCTGGAAATGATTTCCCCGGCCTTATGGATATTGTTGCTGGAGTGAGAGAGCTTGTTCAGATCAGGTTCTATTTTTTGCCCGCTCCACATATTCCCCCGTACGGGTGTCAATCTTCAATACTTCGCCTTGCTTTATGAAAAGGGGTACCTGGATCTCGTGGCCTGTTTCAAGGGTTACAGGCTTTGTGGCACCAGTGGCCGTGTCTCCCCGAATTCCAGGAGCAGATTCTGCTACCTCAAGTTCAACAAAAGTCGGCAGAGTGATGTCAATAGGAGTACCCTGGAAGAAGAGGATGTCAACCTCCATATTTTCCAGCAGGAAGCTTTTTGCTTCGCCTACTTGGTCATTTGTTAAGGCTACTTGATCGTAGGTATTTGTGTTCATAAAGTGAAAGCCTTCGTTGTCCCTGTAGAGATATTGCATATGCACTTCGTCGAGGTTAGCCGATTCGAATTTATCACCCGAGCGGTAAGTACGATCCACAGTGTAACCAGTCACCATATTTTTGAGCTTGCATTTATAAAGGGCCTGTCCCTTTCCCGGCTTGGAAAACTGGAAATCAGTAATGATATACGGTTCTCCGTCGATAGCTATCTTTAGTCCTTTCCTAAGATTTGAGGAGTCATACACTTCAATTTTCTCCTTGATA
>JAGGRV010000278.1 GCA_021159445.1 Deltaproteobacteria bacterium
GAATACAACAAAAAACCCTATTAATTTTTGTTCAACTTATTTATCTCCCGTTCCTAACCCATCATTCCAATACTTCCTCACTACAATACTCCAGTTGGGGCGAAGCCACTAAGTTCCGGCCTTGGCGACAAGGCAAAGGACAGACAAAGGTTTGCCATTAGGCCAAAGTCCTGACTGCATGGGCCAGGCCGTCTACCACCTTTGCTGCCCTCTGATAATCCAAAGTCTTAGGCATATCAGAGGGGCGGTGATAGTTGCGATTTCGGTAGAAGGCCGTATCTGTAACCAAAAGAGCAGGGTAACCAAAGCGATTAAAGGACCGGTGATCTGAAAAATCTATACCTACAGCTATCGCCGGGGCGTTCAAGCTCTGAACCGGCAGGTCTGTACCTCTGGAAAATGCCTGCTTGACTTCTTTAGTCCATTCCGTGGATTTAGTATTGCCCACAAGAGAGATAAAATTGCCGGTATTCGGATAAAATCGATCCATGAAGAAAAGGGGAAAAGACTGGCTTTGGGGACGATCACTGAAATATCCTATCATATCGAGACATATCATGCCCCTTACAGAGGCCTTACTGCTCTTCAGCCTGCGGGCATACACAAAACTCCCCATGTATCGTGTCCGAAAGACAGGTGGCTCCTCAAGGGCAAAGGCAACCAGCCGCACGCCGGGTGGTGGATCTTTTGAAATTAATCTGGCCAATTCCATAATACCGGCTATTCCACTTGCGTTGTCATCCGCTCCCGGAGAACATGACACCGTATCATAATGGGCTCCTACCACAAGCAATGGCACAGACTTCTGTTCGATCTTTTCGGTTTTCGGGGAAGCGCATATATTGTAGTATATTTCCCCTCTGTAATAATAAAGCTGCTCATCCACATTATACCCCAAGCTTTTAAAACTCACTGAAAGACGATCTGCTACCTTTCTTAGAAGCTTTGGCGAAGAATACGGACGAGGACCGATTTCAAGGGCCAGGTACTCTATCCAACGACGCATCTCATCGGGATCTGCGCATGGAAATCCAGGTCTGCCGGGAACATTTTGTTGTCCTTGCACCTTAAAATCATTAGAATGGCTTTTCATGGATAAATCCCAATCCTGCAACATAGCTGCTTCTCATTATACAAATAATGGCTCATCCAAGATACCCGCCTCTTATCCGGACTGGGTTTTTTCAGCGGAATCTTTTCCTGTTAAAGGCCACCACTTCGTCATAGGTAACCCCATCACCTCCAAAGATATCCAGCGCACTTCCAATGGTGAGATCTAATCTGTCCTGACCGAGTTCCTTCACCAGGTAAAGATCTTTTATGGAACGGGCACCTCCGGCATAGGTAGTAGGGACAGGTGTCCAGCGGCCCAATAGCTCCACGAGATCCTTCTCTACTCCCTTGCATTTCCCTTCCACATCTGCCGCATGAATCAAAAACTCAAAGCAGTACTTTGAGAAATAATCAAGGGTCTCAGGAGAAATAATCACATCAGTAAATCGCTGCCACCTGTCAGTGACAATATAGTAGTCTTTACCCTTTTTCCTGCAGCTCAGATCCAGAACCAGCCGATCCTTGCTTACAAGCTCCACAAGGGCCTTAAGCCGTTCTTCATTTATAGCGCCTTCCCTGAAGACATATGAAGTCACTATAATGGCCGACGCCCCCTGATCCAGCCAGTATCTTGCGTTATCCGCATTGATCCCGCCGCCTATCTGCAAGCCATCCGGCCACGCTGAAAGGGCCACTGTGGCTGCGGCCTCATTCCCAGGACCCAGCATAATCATGTGCCCGCCGGTAAGGCCGTCGCTTCGGAAAAGTTGTGCGTAATAAGATGAGGGCCTCTCAGCTACATAATTTTCCTTAAGGGCCTCGGGATTATCTTCACTGAGTGTAGATCCCACAATCTGTTTGACTTTGCCTTTATGAAGATCGATACATGGCCGGAATTTCATACTAAAACCTTTAGTTTCTCAAACAACCTAACCCGGACAAGCCGGGGCCAAAAAGGTTTGAAGATAAAAAATTGATCACGAAAGCACGAAAATACTAAGGCACGAAAACCTGAATGTGGTTTTATTCCGTTTCTTATAATTTTACACTATTAAAGGAACTTTAGACTGTCCAGTTAAAAACAATACGCGCCCAAGGGGCACCGACAATTTATCCGCTGAAGGGCACAATGCCGAGCGCACCTGGGGCCTCCGTTTACTTAACCGGGAAGAGCTGCAAAGGGGCGATGTCAGCATGGAAATCGTGTCCAAGCGGA
>JAGGRV010000294.1 GCA_021159445.1 Deltaproteobacteria bacterium
ACAACAAAAAATCCTATTAATTTTTGTTCAACTTATTTATCTCCCGTTCCTTAGTTTTGTAAGTGGCTCGATTAAACATTTTTGTCATAAGTATCGATAAGCTCGCCAAGTGGGTAGAGCATAGGAGAAATTCATTTTTAAGGGAGGTAGTATAAATGTTAAAAAGTATTTTTGGATCTATTGTTCTGGTTCTTTTTCTATTCGTTTCTGCCTTTGCGGCAATAAATCTTAATACTGCGGATAAGGCCGCTCTTGAATCCATAAGCGGGATCGGGCCTGCCAAGGCAAATGCCATAATAAAATACAGAGAAGAGCATGGTTCATTTAAGAGTGTGGACGAACTTCTGAACATTAAGGGTGTTGGGCCGAAAATTTTTGAAAGTATCAAAGACCAGGTGGAAATTTCGAAGTAGGCCGTTATCCATCCGAGATTCTCAAGCACAATATAAAACCTGAAGTTTCTTTCCAAGTAATGCTCTACCTGCTAATTTATTGGAAATTGATATCGGAGGTTGATGGGTGAACCGAGAATGGTTTGCGATCAGAACTCAGCCAAGAAAAGAGCAGGTTGCAAGAAAACATTACGAACAACAAGATTTTATTGTCTATTTGCCTCTTATTCTCACAATTCGACGGCACGCGCGCAGGATTGACAAAGTCCCTCGTCCCTTATTTCCTGGTTATGTTTTTCTGCATCTATCCATAGAAGATCGTAAATGGAATACTATTGGGAGTACTATAGGGGCAATCGGTCCTGTTCGTTTCGGTGAGTATTATCCGCCCGTGCCGGACTGGGTCATTGAAGGCCTGCGTGTCCGTGAGGATGAAAGCGGTCTTATTTCTCTTGGATCTCAGGGGTCCACATTCAAGCCGGGTGATAGAGTAGCTGTGGTTTTGGGAAATCTGGAATATCTTGAAGGGATTTTTCAGACAGCCAGAGGGGAAGACCGGGCACTTATACTTATGGAGATACTCCATTCGCAGGTGTCCACCCTGGTGCCGACGTGGGCGTTGAAGGCTGCATAGACAGGGTGCCTAGGCACGAGCGCCATTTTGTCCACCGGCTTGACTTGATATTTGTATGTGGTTACACTCAAATTACTGTTCATTAAATGAACGTAACTACTCACGTAGTCAGGCTGAAGCTGTTTAGACTGAAGGCTGAAGGGGTCAGAAGAGCACGATTGCCGTACTTTGGTGGAAATATCTGGTTTTTGCACCAAACATGGCTTTAAAATGCGCTTTTTCCTAACAGTCTTCAGTCTTCAGCCTATCCACCTGAGTAGTTACAAATGAACAATATATTCAGATTTGGTTGATGAAAACTTGCAAGCAAGATGGGTGATTTTCACCCAAATGGCGGTAGCGCGCTTTTTTCAATAACTTTAGTACTTTAGTTCTAGGCACTCTTAGCATATCTGTATAATTGATCCTCCTGCTTCCAGTGTAATTCCCCCACAGGATATCCATTTAAATGGTATTTGACGATGGACTGCGGTGCAGTCTCTTCAGACTCCTTCAGTCTGATCCCAGGATGAGCCAGCGTGCCTTGGCAGAGGCACTTGGTGTCAGCTTAGGCAAGACAAATTATTGTCTCAAGGCTTTTATAGACAAGGGATGGGTGAGGCCCAGGCGCTTTCAGCACAATGGAAAGAAACGGGGTTATGGATACATCATTACTCCTGATGGACTGGAGGCAAAGGAAAGGATAACCGTTCGGTTCTTGCAATGCAAATTGACGGAATACGAGGCCTTACAGGAGGAGATTGAAGAGTTGCGGCAGGAGATACAAAACTATCTGCCATAGGAGAATGATTGGCGTTCAAAGGTTCAGGGTTCACAGGTTACATTTATGCCGTACGGAATTGTTTTGAAAAATGAACATCGAACATCGAACATCGAACGTCCAACGTCGAATGAAAAACGAATATCCAATACCGAACATTCACCGGTACACGCTGAATGAGTTTTAACCATCTATGGGTCTCCCGAAGTTCCTTTAATGAGATACGAAACGCATGGATAAGGAACGTACAATAAATAACTTGAACAAATTAATGTCTTTTTTGCCGTCTTCTTCGTTGCTCGTCGATCACATAACCCGTTATGCTCGCTCCTCGCGCCTTGAATACAACAAAAAATCCTGTTAATTTTTGTTCAACTTATTTATCTCCCGTTCCTTAGCGCTTATGCCCCGGAACTCATGAACCCTTTAACCTTGAACCTCTTAACCCTGAACCCTTGAACCCCTGGACGGTTACGGAG
>JAGGRV010000326.1 GCA_021159445.1 Deltaproteobacteria bacterium
AGAAGACGGCAAAAAAGACATTAATTTGTTCAAGTTATTTATTGTACGTTCCTTACTGATAGCGTTTTATCAATCGTCCCGCCATTAGAAAACTCCGACCTAAAAAGGGAGTTTGACCTAACGTCTACTCCAGACGTTGAGGATGGTAGCAGGATGTATTGATAAAATGTTGTTGGACTAAAACCGGGGGGCGCATGAAATCCCCAATTCCCCTCTATGGAGTTTGTTTATAACGTCTTGGAATGAAAATGTAAATAGCGGATGGTCCCACGCATTGTGATATATCCGAGATATTTATGGAATGTGCAAATTGATTCGAACGTCTGGAAAATTGAAGCAACGCCGCAGATTGGATTTTTTCAGCGGAATTATCTCTTAGACACAACTACTATCTGAAAACAGACCAGGTCTATTATATAAGGTAAATAGTAACCGTTCACAGGTTCAGGGTTCAATTTTCATCGCTCTCTAACCTTTGAACCCTGAACCTCTGAACCCGTGAGCGGTTACGGTAAATAAGGGGAGCAGAAGGGAGATAGTAAAAAGAAAAGGGGCAAGAGATGCTCAGAGTCTCTTGTCCCTTCTGATTAATGGAGAGGCGCTATTAATCCTTTGATGTATGGCAAGTACAGCAGCCCGTGTTGTCAGAGCCTTCACACCAATGTCCAGAGTAATCCCATCTGAGCATATCATGATATGGACTGCCATGGGCCCGATGGCAGGAAAGACACATAACGAGGTCCGTACCCGGTGTTACCGTTTCGCTTGCTCCGGAGTAACCACTGAGGTCCGGCCTGGCTACAGGGGCCTCGGTGCTGTAGGTGGTGTAGAGTAAGTAGTCACCCTCATCGGGGAGGACTGCATCGGCCGGATGTCGTTTCCACACCCCCTTATCGTCGTGGAAACTCCCATGGCAGCCACAGCAGTATGCGGTCATGGTGTTGCCAAGGTTGTGGAAACCCGTGTCTGTTACATTGCCCGCATCAAGACCAAAATACTCATTGTGAGCCGTTGAGGTGGGCTGGTATTCCCAGTCACTATCCTCTATTCCTTCAACGCCGTGGCCGTCCCCGCTGTCATGTCCTGCAAGAAAACGGTAATAACCGCCTGCCTCACCAACAACCGTAGCCGAGTCATCGGCATGGTGCTTTACCTCAAGATGACAGCCCTCACAGCCGCTTCCGAATGTAGAAATGGCAGTCTGTGCTTCGGCCAGTGTCTTATGGCAGGAGTTGCTACAGGAAACCCAGCTTCCGGGTGCCCCGTCACTTGCTGGAATATTCAAATCCTCGTCTGATAGACCAAGGACATTATGACCCTTGGTGTCATTGCCTTCCCCGGTGGTTGCCACCCAGTAGAAATTGCCGCCGGCAAGGGTGTTGCCGGGTACTGTGAGGGTGGAATATGTCGGCTCAATTGAACTCATAACATAGGGTGTTGTATCAACCCCGTCGTTCGTACCAGTATGACACCCCATACAGGTGTCACACAGGAGGTGTCTCTGAGCTTCACTTACAACGGTCTGCCCGTCCTGGCTATTGTGCATGATATGGCAGTTGTCACAAGACTGACCTTGTACTTTGGCCCGGACCAAATGAGGCAAGAACCACGCAATGCCGATGCACATAAAAAACACCGTTAGAAATGTCCATTTTCGTCTCATGGCTTGCTCCTTTCTTTAATAAAGGGAGCTGACATTCTCCTTCCCCTTCCGGCCCAATTACACGGGATCATGAATCGTCCTTTGCCGAGTGGCACGTAAAGCAGCCCGTGCCGTCATCTCCGCCGCCGCCAGCGATTTGCCTGTCGTAGTCCCATCTGAGCATATCCGGATATGGACTGCCATGGGCCCGATGGCAGGAAAGACACATAACAAGATCAATACCCGGTGTCACCGTTTGGCTTGGTCCGGTATAGCTACTGAGATCCGGCCGGGCTACCGGGGCCTCGGTGCTGTAGGTGGTGTAGAGTGAGTATTCACCCTCATTGGGGAGGACTACATCCGATGGGTGCCGAATCCACAAACCGGAATCATCTTGGATATGGAAGTTTTTGTGGCAGCCGCAGCAGTATGCGGTCATGGTATTGCCAAGCCCAAAACCTGTACTTTGAGTGTGGTCTCCAACAACACCGAGATACTCATTGTGGTCGGCTGCGGAGTTTGTATACTCCCAGTCATCATCTTCTATTCCTTCCACGCCGTGGCCGGCCCCGCCGTTATGCCCTGCAAGAAAACGGTACCAACCATCGT
>JAGGRV010000358.1 GCA_021159445.1 Deltaproteobacteria bacterium
CGGAACGATCTGGACGACCAGCTCTTCGGCACGTTTTCTTCCTGCCGCGATCTCCTGCGGCAAACACCGGTGCAGGCAGAGAACCGGAAGCATTTGAAAGAGCTGTTGCATGTTCCTGCAGGCGGGGTGGTCTTTACGACGATCCAGAAATTTTTGCCCGACGCCAAAGGCCAGCAATACCCTGAATTGTCAGCCCGAAGCAATATCGTGGTCATAGCGGATGAGGCGCACCGCAGCCAGTACGACTTCATTGACGGATTCGCCCGCCACATGCACGATGCGTTGCCCAATGCCTCCTTCATTGGGTTCACAGGCACACCCATTGAGCGTGACGACCGCAGCACACCGGCGGTTTTCGGGGATTATATCGATAAGTATGACATCCTGCGAGCGGTCGAAGACGAATTCACGGTTCCCATCTATTATGAAGGCCGGCTGGCGAAAATTGATCTGCTGAAAGATGAAAAGCCGAAGATCGACCCCGAGTTTGAAGAGATCACCGAGGGTGAAGAGGAATCCGACAAGCAGAAGCTGCGCACTAAGTGGGCCGCACTCGAGGCGATGGTCGGCGCGGAAAAGCGAATCGCCCTGGTGGCGGAAGACCTAGTGAATCACTTTGAGGGAAGGCTTACGGCCCTGGACGGCAAGGCAATGATCGTTTGCATGAGTCGGCGCATCTGCGTGGATATGTACAACGCCATCGTGAAACTCAGGCCCGACTGGCACAGCAATGACGACAACAAGGGCGTGCTGAAAATTGTCATGTCCGGTTCTGCATCTGACAGGGCTGAATGGCAGCCCCATATCCGCAGCAAGCCGCGCAGGGAGGCTTTGGCTAAACGTTTCAAAGACCCTGACGATCCAATGAAGGTGGTGATCGTGCGGGACATGTGGCTGACCGGTTTCGACTGCCCGTCTCTGCATACGATGTACGTTGATAAGCCTATGCGGGGTCACGGACTGATGCAGGCGATAGCCCGGGTGAACCGTGTGTTCAAGGACAAGCCAGGCGGATTAGCGGTTGACTACCTTGGCCTTGCAGACCAGTTAAGGCGGGCCCTTGCGGACTACACCGAAGCGGGTGGTCGCGGCAAAGCAGCGGTCAACCAGGAAGAAGCCGTCGCGGTGATGCTGGAGAAGTACGAAGTCGTCGTCTCTATGTTCCACGGTTTTGATTATGCCTCACTTGTAGGGGCAGGTCCCCGTGCCTGCCCTCCAGCAGAGCGCATTGCTGGTATTGCAGCCGCCATGGAACATATCCTTCAGATAGAGGATGGAAAAAAGCGTTATCTCGCAGAGGTGACGGCTCTATCAAAGGCTTTTGCTCTCGCTGTCCCACATGAGGAGGCCCTCAGGATTCGCGATGAAGTGGGTTTCTTCCAGAAGGTCCGAGCCGGGTTGGCCAAAGCAACGGTGGAAGGCGAAGGCAAGAGTCCTGAAGAAATGGATACCGCGATTCGCCAGTTGGTGTCACGCGCTGTAGCATCTGAAGAGGTCGTCGATATTTTCGCAGCAGCGGGCTTGAAGAAACCGGACATTTCAATTCTTTCGGATGAATTTCTCCAGGAAGTCCGTCAGCTTCCACACAGAAACCTCGCCGTGGAATTGCTGAGAAAGCTCCTCAACGACGAGATCAAGACAAGTTCGCGCAAAAACGTTATTCAGGCACGGTCCTTTGCAGAGATGCTGGAAAAAGCAATACGGAAATACCAAAACAGGGCGATTGAGGCTGCACAAGTCATAGAAGAACTCATCGAACTGGCCAAGGAGATGCGCAAGGCCCAGCGGCGCGGAGATGACCTTGGCATGACCGACGATGAAGTTGCCTTTTACGACGCGCTGGAAGTTAACGATAGCGCCGTGAAGGTTTTGGGGGATGAAACGCTAAAAACCATAGCTCAGGAACTCGTGGCCGCGGTTCAACGGAGCGTCACGATAGACTGGACTGTCCGCGAGAATGCGCGTGCTCAGATTCGCGTAATCGTGAAGCGGATTCTTCGAAAGTACGGTTACCCGCCCGACAAACAGGAAAAGGCAACGCAGACGGTTCTGGAACAGGCCGAGGTGCTTTGTAGGGAATGGGTGGAAGTATGATGAAAAAGGCTTGCCAATTATTATTAATGGAAAAACTGATCGCGTCATTCGGCGAAAGCCGGAATCCAGTGTCTTTTCAAAACGTTCCGCGATCTGGATGCCGGATCAAGTCCGGCATGACGAGAGAACTTTGGACTCTCAAGTAACATATAAAAA
>JAGGRV010000124.1 GCA_021159445.1 Deltaproteobacteria bacterium
GCTTTTCGTGCAGCCTGCGTAATAGTCTCTCCGTCTTGGACGAGAACGATCCTCCCGCTGGGAAGGAATTTTACTTTGTGCTCAGTCATGTCAGCAAACCCTGAACCCCTAAACGGTTACAAGTTTTCCAACCCTTTCTTCTATCTCATCCCTTATCTTGCGCATAATCTCAACCGGCCTGCCGGCAGGGTCTGGTACAGACCACTCCTGATTGGGCACTCCTGGTAAAAGAGGACACATCTCTCCACAGCCCATGGATATGATCAAGTCCGGTTTTCCATGACGGATTCCTTGTTCGATGGATTTTGGTCTGCGAAAGGCCATATCAAATCCTTTTTCTTCCATGACCTCTACCATGAGCGGGTTGACCTCTTGTGACGGATAGCTACCTGCGCTTTCAGCTTCAATCCTGTCTCCAGCGTGATACTGAGTAAAGGCGCTTGCCATCTGGCTGCGGCAGGTATTTCCTATGCAGACAAAGAGGATTTTCTTTCTGTTCAGAAAGGGTGTCACAAGGGCCCTTGCCTTTTCTCTTGCATCTGTAAGGGCCGTGGGGTGTTGCTTTATCTCTCCCGGCCCTTCAACCTGTCTATAAGTAAGGCTGCCTTTAAAATGCGCCCCCACTGCATCAAAAAAATACTTGGCTGTGAGAGTCACGCCATCAAAGAGATTCTTTCCCTTTGTGGCCCCAAGGGATAAAAGAAAACCATGGCGCCACTTTCTGCCCGGATCGCTCAGCTTGTGGATATATCTTCTTGCCCATAGGGCCTGGGATCGATCAATCAGGACCTTTATCTGGGCTGTAGCTCCGCAAAAAAATATGGGAGTGGCCATGATAACAAGATCTGCGCTACGAAGCAGGGGGTAGATCTGCTGCATGTCATCATCAATGGGACAAAAGTCCTCCTTTTCGCAGGTGCCGCATTCCTGACAGGGCGTGATACTCATGCGGGCCACATCCAAGCGCTTTGTGTAAGCACCGAGACTTACGGCCTCATCAAGAAATGCCGAAAGGAGAATGCTGGTATTCCCCTTGATGCGTGGGCTTCCCTGTAATCCTAAGACAAACATGAACAGCTCATACTGAAACCATCTAACCTTCACCATTCCTTAGCCAACATCTATTTTGTATTTTATTCCTTCCTGCCTTCCCACTTTCTCAAGTGTTGGAATAAGTTCATCCAAAGGTACAGTATCGGTTATAAACTGCCTTGCATCTAATATGCGATTTGTAATAAGTTCAAAAGCTTTTTTTACATAAAGAGGAGTATGGTGATAAATTCCTTTTATAGTTATTTCATGATAATGAATAAGCGCAGTATCAATGGAAATAGTTGTCCCTGAACTGCAGCCTCCAAACAAATTAGCTGTACCACCTTTTCTTACCATCTTCACCGTCTTCTCCCAAATATCAGGAATTCCTGTAGCGTCTATAGCCACATCAACACCCCTCTCGCCTTCGGTTCTACATTTAACTTCTTCCACCTGATCAATACCTTTTTGTATTTGAATAGTCTCTCTAGCACCCATTTTTTTCGCAGATTCAAGTCTATCTTTACTTAAATCAGAAACAATAACATAAGCACCCTTAAGACCGGCTAGTTTTACAAACATAAGACCAATAGGACCTGCCCCATTTATTGCTACTCTATCTCCCATCATAATTCCAGATTCCTCTATACCATGAACAACACATGCAAGTGGTTCCGTCAGAGCAGCTTCCTCAAAAGAAATATCTTTAGGTATTATAAATGTATTCTTCTCTACAATTCTCTTTTGAACAGTTATATACTGGCTATATGCTCCATTTAAATAAATCAAATCCTCACACATAGATTCCCTACCCAATCTACAATAAAAGCAATAACCACATGGAGCGGTATTAGCACATACTATTCTATCCCCAACCTTAATTCTACATTTAATATTCCTGCCTATTTTCACCACTTCTCCAGAAAATTCATGTCCGAATGGTGAAGGAGGTTTAATCATGGTTGGATGACCACGTCTGTAAGTTTTTAAATCACTTCCACATGTAAGAGCTGCCTTTACTTTTACTAATATCTCATCATCAGTTGGAATAGGTATTTCCACTTTCTCTATTCTTACATCCATGGGCCCGTAAAAAATAGCACATTTCATTTTAGCCATATTAGTTATCCTTTTTATAAACCTGAATTGAGCGATTAGCTGTTAGCCATTAGCGTTTAGCTTTGAAAAATGGTTCATCACGGATTAGTGTGGTAAT
>JAGGRV010000524.1 GCA_021159445.1 Deltaproteobacteria bacterium
TTTATTTAAAGGTAGCAGAGACCATTGGTTACAGGCTCTATCAGGTCATCTCTGAAAGGACATGGCTGGCGGAAACCGTATATGCCGCCCTGCTATTCCCTGAGCGCCTTGAGCATATAGAAAAAGTCTTCTGCCGGGAGGCCTCCGGCAACCCCCTTGTCAGCAAGGCCGGTCTTGAAACCCTGGCCACTCAGGTCAAGAAGGTGTCAGATGCCTTTATTGACAGCACAGACTGGGGAGCCTTCGGCCTTGCAGGTTTTTCGGTATGCCTTTGTCAGCTCACATCCGCCCTCTATTTTATCAAGCGCATCAAACGAAGGTTCCCGGATCTCTCTATTGTAGTAGGCGGGTCTATGTTTGCCATAGAATCAACCAGGAACCTGTTTCAGGTGTTTCCCCAAGTGGACTTTGTGGTCAATGGTGAGGGCGAGCTCCCTCTGAGCCAATTAGTTCGTCATCTCAGAGATTGCCAAAGTCATGAGGAGATACCCCCTATCCCGGGGATTGCCTCGCAGAAAGCCGCAAGTAATGACACCCCGGTTTCCTTCAGCCAAATGGAGACCCTGAGTAACCTCCCGGCTCCTGACTATGATGACTATTTTGATCTGCTCAAGACTTTCAGCCCACATAAGACCTTTTTCCCATCCCTGTCAGCCGAGATATCCAGGGGATGCTGGTGGCGCCGGTCACAAGGTGCTACGAAATATTCAGGGTGTGCCTTTTGTAATCTGAATCTCCAATGGAGCGGTTACAGGTCAAAGAGCCCATTGCAGGTGGTCTCTGAGATCGACAACCTTACCACAAAACATAAGATACTCTCTGTGGCCTTTATGGATAACTTGCTTCCAATGAAGGAGTCAGAAGATATTTTTACCGGGCTTGGCAAGCTAAGCAAGGACTTTAGCCTGTTTGCCGAGATACGGGCCACAACCCCAAGGCATATTTTGGAGGCAATGCAGGCCGCAGGGACGCACGAGGTCCAGATCGGTATTGAGGCCCTTAGCACAAGACTGCTCAAAAAGATCAACAAGGGGACCACTGCCATCCAGAACCTGGAGATCATGAAACACTGCGAAGAACTCGGTATAGCAAATGTCTCAAATCTGATTCTCCATTTTCCCGGCAGTGACATTCTGGATGTGGAGGAAACCTTGCGGAATCTTGAGTTTGCTCTGCCATTTCGTCCGCTGAGATTTGTCAACTTTTGGCTCGGTCTTGGAAGCCCTGTGTGGCAGGATCCCAGTGCCTTTGGGATCAAGGCGGTTTTCAACCATCCGAATTATGCTGCCATATTCCCGCCTCATGTTTTCAAATCTATGAGTTTTATAATTCAGGCCTATCGTGGCAAGCTTGGGCTTCAAAAAAAGATCTGGCAGCCAGTCAAGAAAAAGGTAAGGGCATGGAAAAAAGGTTATGCCGAACTTCAAAGGGGTCCTTTGCGCATACCTATTCTTAGCTTTCGGGACGGCCGGGACTTTTTGATCATACGCCAGAAGCGGGTTGGCGCAGAGCCCTCGACGCACCGCCTTATGGGAACATCCAGGGCGATCTATCTTTTCTGCCAGAGGCATCGTTCGCTTAAAAGAATCCTGGCACATTTCCCTGGAATAGCCGAGGACAGGATCATGCCTTTTCTAAGGATGATGGTGGACAAAAAATTGATGTTTGAAGAAAATAAGAAATATCTGAGCTTGGCCATACCGATGAGGCCGGCCAGTAGGCGACCACATGGGAGATAAGTATAACAACCGAGGCTCAACAGAGTTTTCGTTCAAGGATAGAGCTAACACCTGAGGCTTGCACAGCTCTGCCTTGTGAAATAGGAGACGGGAATGCCGGAGAACAATCAAAATGTGATAGTCGCGTGTTGTGGTTTGGTCTGCTCTAAGTGCGGATTGTATACAAATAATAAATGCCGGGGTTGCCGAGGTAAAAGGCCTATTTTTCAGAATTGTAAAATCAGGAAATGTAATATGGACAACGGGTATGATACATGTGCTGATTGCAAGTATTTTCAAGAATTAAGGGAATGCAGGAAATTGAATAACATAATTTCAAAAATATTCGGATTTTTTTCCGAGACAAACAGAACTGAAAGTCTTAATCGTATAAGGGAAATAGGTCTTGAAAAGTTCAAGGCCGAGAATGTTTAGTTAATTCAGACCTCGTTAAGTGGTTGAATGTAATTATTCACTTTCCCCCCTGACAGCCAACAGCCTTTTTCAGGTTTCAAAGCA
>JAGGRV010000064.1 GCA_021159445.1 Deltaproteobacteria bacterium
CACGGCGGGGCGCACTAGTCCTTACAGGGAATAAACTGCTGTATACAGGAGGATGAAAAAATGTTAAGGGAATTGTTCAGGAGCTTGCAGGCTAAGGTGCTTGCTGCCCTCACAATACTTTTCCTGGTCGTGCTTGGCTCTATCATATATGTCAACATGTGGGATCACACAAAGGACCTCAGGGAAAAGACCAGTGAGGCAGGCCTTGAATTTGCCGATTCGATATACACGAGTATTATTTTTCCCATGTCCATAGGTGATAGCCGGGCCATCAGAAAACAATTGGCCGAATTGAGACAGGGTGCCAAAGATATGGAGGTCCTACTCTTTGGTTTTGACAAAAAA
Source organism: Deltaproteobacteria bacterium (assembly GCA_021159445.1). Classification (GTDB taxonomy): domain Bacteria; phylum Desulfobacterota; class Dissulfuribacteria; order Dissulfuribacterales; family UBA3076; genus UBA3076. The sequence goes on from JAGGRV010000064.1 coordinate 346, forward strand.
ATTGTCTATGCCTCCAAGACAGAAAAGGAGGGGACAGATCTGACCCAACAGATTCATGAAGCCTCTCTCACAACGGCGCTGGATACCATGTTGACTGACGGCAAGGTCCTGAAAACAGGCTATGAAGAGATCATAGGGGGAAAACGATATTTTTCAATACTGCTCCCCATCCTGAATGAAACGCGCTGTTATCATTGCCATGGCTCAAGCCATCATGTGCTGGGCGGATTAGTTGTCAGACAGCTCAACGAAAAAATACATGCAAGCATTTCTGCCCTCCGAATCAAGAACTTGATCATGGGTCTCGGCGGCGCCCTTTTAGTCATTCTGTCGGTCTATTTTTTGATCGACAAGATGGTCGTCAATCCTGTCAAAATGTTAAAGGACCAGGCCGATGCCATAGCGAACGGGGATTTGACCCATCGCTTGACCCTCAAATCTCGCGACGAATTGGCTGCTCTGGCTGATTCATTCTCTCACATGACTGAGTACTTGAACAAAACAATCAGTATCGTAGAAGACAGTGCCATACAATTAGCTGAGGGAGCCAGCGAGCAGGCGAGTGCGGTGGAAGAGACTTCTTCGTCCATAGAAGAAATATCATCAATGATGAAAAAGAACACTGAAAACAGCAACGAAGGAAACAGGCTGATGGGTACTACGGAACAGGTCCTGGCAGAGGGGAACGTTTCGATGAAGGCGTTGACAAGCTCCTTACAAGAAACATCAGCGGCCAGTGATAACATTGGCAAAATCATCAAAACCATCCAGGAAATCGCCTTCCAGACAAACCTGCTTGCCCTGAATGCCGCTGTGGAAGCAGCTCGTGCAGGGGAGGCTGGTTCCGGATTTGCCGTGGTGGCCGAGGAGGTCAGAAATCTGGCCATAAGGTCTGCCGAAGCAGCCCAAAATACAGAAAAGCTCATTGAAGATATTGTCCACAAGATCAAGAACGGGACAGACCTGGTTCAAAAGACCGACGACAAATATCGTGAGGCAGCCAGCAGTACACACAAAGTGAGCGGCCTGATCTCTGAGATTGCCGCTGCCATTCAGGAACAATCAGAAGGAATCGAGCAGGTAAATAGGGCCATCGTCGAAATAGACAAGGTGGCTCAAAGCGGTGCGGCCTCGGCAGAAGAGCTCTCTTCCTCTGTTGCAGTATTCAAAACCGACAGCCATCATGACCTGAAAAGCGGACAGACTGGGCATTATATAGAAAAAAAGGGGGCTGGCAACACGGTCCGAAAGGCCCATTTAGATCCGGCAAAAATGGTCAAGGGCAAACAAATAGCCATCCCCAAAACAGAGGAGGTGAAACCTCACCAGATTATCCCCATGGATGACGATGATTTTAAGGACTTCTAACCTAAATTGAGCAATTAGCCTTTAGCGGTTAGCTATTAGTTTAATGATTACAGGATATTCTGCTATTACAAAATTAGGTATTAGCTGTTAGCGGTTAATTTGCTGCTGTTTTCCAAATAGGTTACTACACCTAAAAGCTAAATGCTAATGGCTAACTGCTAATCGCTCAATTCAGGTAATATCGAGTAGACAGGTTTCTTCAATGGCATAGATAGTTGTCATTTGCGATAGTGAAAATGAACACTCAAAGAAATCAGAGGAATTTGTCAAAAATCCGTGTTATTACCTGTACTACGTCAGATTTGGCTGAGAGCTTTAGCAGAGATTCCTGCTGAATTTCACTCTGAAAAATATCGTCGCTTGCCGGGACACAGCCTCCAAATAAAAGATCGGTTTTTTGTACAACCTCCTGTATCTGGTCCTCCAGTGCTGCCGGCAGGTCATTCGGCACACTGTTTACTACGAGCACTTTATTTCTTACTTCTACTTTTAATGCCTTTGTAAGAT
>JAGGRV010000034.1 GCA_021159445.1 Deltaproteobacteria bacterium
ATATCCTCAAATTTAGGGGGGTATGACATATGCTCCCCTCGTTCTATTCTCATGCCTTCTCCATTCGGAACTCACGACTCAACGGTTCAAATTTTCCGTGAACCCTGAACCTTTGAACCCGTGAACGGTTACATAATCTTAAAGGTATTTCTCATTTATCAAGAATGATTATGATCGCCTACTCCTTATATCGAAAAGGCGCGCTAATGGTTCAACCACCGGTCCGCCTGTAGACAGGTCGACCAGACCAACCCCGGCTTTTTTGAGCAGATCGCACAGGTTGGCATCCTGTTCTTTTCTGTAATTACGCCACTTTTTCTTCAGGACCTTGCTTCCTGTATTGATCAATGCCACCTGTCCGGTCTCCGGGTCCCTGAGGGTCGCAAAACCCACATCAGGCAATTCTTTTTCCGCCGGATCGGATAGCCGAATTATTGTAAGATCATGTTTTTTTGCAGTCATCCTCAAAGATTTTTCAAAGCCGGTATCCATACAGTCGGATATCAAAAATACGATCGCATGACGCCGTATGACCCGGTTTAAATAGATAAGAACCGTCTCCACATTGGTGGTAAAGTCTTGAGGTTCATATGTAAATATCTCTTTAATGAGCCTCCACACATGGGATGCACCTTTTTTGGGCGGGATAAACTTTTCCACCTTGGAGCTGAACAGGATGGCACCCACCTTGTCATTGGTCCGGATAGCCAAAAAGGCCAGCATCCCGGCCACCGTAGCTAGGAGTTCTCTCTTGAACTCTCTTCTGGTCCCGAAAAGATGGGAGCCGGAAAGGTCTAACAGGAGTATAATAGTAAGCTCCCTTTCCTCGTGAAAGACCTTCACAAAAGGATGGCCAAAGCGGGCGGAGACATTCCAGTCAATGGTCCGTATATCATCGCCGGGCTGGTATTCCCTCACCTCGGCAAACTCAATCCCACGGCCTTTAAAGGCACTTTCATACTGGCCTGCAAACATGTCACTGGCCAAGCGTCTGGTCTTGAAATGAAACCTTTGAATCTTTTTTAAGACTTCTTCAGGGATCATCTCAAGGGACCTCTATCCGCTCCAGCAATATCTTTATCAGGTCATCAGTGCTCTTTCCCTCAGCCTCTGCTTCATAGCTCAGGATGATCCGGTGCCGAAGCACATCCGGGGCCATGGATTTGACATCTTGTGGGGTCACGTAACCACGGCCGTTCAGAAATGCATGGGCGGTCGAGGCATGTCCAAGCCATATAGAAGCCCTGGGCGAGGCACCGTAGCTGATCATCGGCCCTAACTCGAGACCAAAATCTTCAGGGTTTCGAGTAGCCCTGGAGATCCGCACGATATAGTCCTGGATTTTTTCTTCCATATGGATAGACCGCATCGTCTCCTTGGCCGATTCAATTTGGGACACATCCACCACACCATTGGCACCTTCAACAACCGCCCTGTTAACACGTTGCATTATCTCCTTTTCTTCCTCAGCCGAAGGATAACCAACCTTGATCTTCAGCATAAAACGGTCAATCTGGGCCTCAGGAAGGGGATAGGTCCCCTCTTGTTCAATGGGATTCTGGGTGGCAAGGACCAGAAAAGGGCTTTCGAGCGGAAATGTCGTCTCCCCGATGGTTACCTGCTGCTCCTGCATGGCCTCGAGGAGAGCGCTCTGGACCTTTGCCGGTGCCCGATTGATCTCGTCTGCCAGTATAATGTTGTGAAAGATAGGGCCTTTCTTGATTTCAAAAGAGGCGCTGTCAGGCCGGTAGACCTGGGTCCCCAGGATATCGGCCGGCAGCAGGTCCGGTGTAAACTGGATTCTTTGAAACGTTGTCCTGATAGTCGCAGCCAGGGTTTTAACAGCCGTTGTCTTGGCCAGACCCGGAAGGCCCTCCAGAAGCAAGTGGCCATTGCACAAAAGCCCGATCAACATCCTCTCCATGAGGTTTCTCTGGCCTACTACGACCTTCTCTATCTCCGCCATTATCTGCCGGAGAACCAAGCTCTTCTTTTCGACCCTTTGAGTAATTTCTTGGATATCCATTGATTTTTCCTTTCTGACTTTGAATTTTTTACGTTATGATATTTGATCTTCAGAGAAAATTTTAGATCTTGGATGCCAAGTCAACGGGAATAAATCACTTCCACAAATTTAGCAACCCATATTTAGTCGATATTGAAAAACCCGATTTTCATGTGGCCATTTATTACAGCATTGCCGCCGATAATGTTTTT
>JAGGRV010000301.1 GCA_021159445.1 Deltaproteobacteria bacterium
ACTGCTTCACCAATAATCTCAATATTTCTGATTACAGCATCTTATGTTGGGGGACGTTGCTGCAAAGCTGCGTTATTTTGAACCGGGATGATTAGCATGAATCCCTGGGGATGGATGAGTTCCTTTGGAACGGCCCTGTTGAATTTTCCTGAGGGAACCCTATTTAACTGGGCAGGGAAGGCAGAGAACTGAGGACAAGAATGCTGGAATAACACTAATACTGGGATGACTCCCTTCTTACAGATGATATGCCGCAGTGTTTGTTGCCTCTTGGCGGAAAGCCGCTTCTGGAAATCTGGTTGGAGCTTCTTGGTCTTCATGCATGAAAGTTCTTGACTTTGTTATCATCTGATGATAATTTAAAATTAAAATGACTAGGAAAAAATATTCCAGCGAAGATGCTTCACTTGACACTTTGTTGAATTTGGACGGTGAGATTTTTCCAATGGATAATGGCTATTGGACAAAATTTGAGGCATACAGAGTTCCATCTACGCCACAAATTCCTCATGGAATCAAATATTCATTAACATTGCATGACCGCAATAATACACGCGTCCTGGGGTTTGATAATGCGCATACATTTAAGCCAAAGAAAAATAAGTACCGAGCTTGTAAGATTACCTGGGATCATAAGCACAAAATGGAAAAGGTTCATCCTTACGAATTCGAATCAGCGAGCCAGCTTATGGAGGATTTCTGGGAAGAAGTCGAAGAAATATTGAAATAGAATGAAGGTGATATAATGGGCAAAAAAATATTAAAGATAGGGATTATCTCCCAAGAGGATTATAAAAAAAGAACAATTGCAATTGCACGGGGGGAATATAAGCCCAGAAAAAATGAGCCGAAAGTCTGGTTTGAATCAGTACAGTCAATGGCGCAGGTTCTCAGCAGCGAAAATCAAAAACTGCTTAGAATCATAAAAGAGCAAAAACCGGAATCTTTAAAAGAACTTGCACTGGTATCAGGCAGAAAACGCAGCAACCTGTCGCGGACATTAAACACGATGTCGCGGTATGGAATAGTTGATTTGGTTAAACAGAAAAGAACTGTGAAGCCGATTGTAAAGACGACAGATTTTAAAGTTGAGTTTGGATTGAGTGCTGCGGCGAGGTAACTGAAGAGGTAATGGGTAATGGGGGGCGTTGGTATATTATGAAGTTGTGCCAGATATTCGTCTATAATTTCAGTGATCTGTGAATTCCTGCGGAGGGGATAAATAGGATGAATTCTTTTGGAAGGGATGAAAGACAAAATGGGATGAACGATTCGTTACGAGAACACTTGTTTATGTCATGTTTTATTCAAATAATTCACTATGAGATCCAATATCAATAAGCTGAACCTCATCTCTATAGATCCTATAGATAAGTAATAAATCTGGTTTTAAATGGCATTCTTTATATTGCTCAGGATTGCCTTTCAAAAAATGATCCTTATACTTTTTGTCCAAAGCAATTCCGTTTAAGAGTTTCGAAACTACATCTATATAGATAGCTTCATCATTATCTTTTAGGTGAAGTTTCTTGAAAGATTTCTTAAATTTCTTTGTTCTTGCCAGACCAAATTTCATGATTTCAAATCGTTCATCATATCCTCAATACTATCATATCTAACTAAATTATCAGTGTCAGCCTCTCCCATAGCTTCTCTCAATCTTTCTGACGGTACTTTTACTGGAAAAGGTAATCCGCCCTCAATCCGTACACGGTTCAGAAAAATATTAATGGCGTCCGTTACTGTTAAATTGTATTCTTTAAAAATAATTTTGGCCGCATTCCAAGCTATTGGGTCAACCTTAATTGATGTCTGCCTTCTCGTACCCATAACTTACTCCTTTTGAATTTATTCTTCTGAAGATATACTTCAAAAGAAGTTCGTTGTCAATTGGGACGAATTGTGATAGGGGACAATTTGTTGGGGGACATCCTATTTTACCCCTGTCAAGCTAAAAAATTTCTCTTTTAAAAACAGTTAGTTAAATATTTAGATGCCTATAAAGCGCAGGTTCCCTATTGAGCCTGTAACAGCTCTTGCAAAAGGTCCGACGGAATTCTCACCTATAGCGAATCCTGAATCTAATCGTTATCAGTATCCGGCGTGCTCTATTTCAAGCCGCCTATCATCCCTTATCCAGATTCCAGAATTCAGTGAGAGGCCCAGGATTGTCCCCCACGAGGTCCTAAACGGCCTCAACG
>JAGGRV010000313.1 GCA_021159445.1 Deltaproteobacteria bacterium
TAAAGGGCCTGGAACTGGGGGCCCTGGACTATGTGGTCAAACCCTTTGACGAAGGCGAGTTGTTAGCCCGCGTGAATACACAGTTACGGTTGAAACAGCTTTATGAAGACCTTCAGGAGAAGAATCGGCAGCTCAGGGAATTAGCCAACCGGGACGGGCTAACAGGCTTATATAACCATCGATATTTCCAAGAGCAGTTGTCAAAAGACTTCTTGCGCGCCAAAAGGTATCATGAGTTTTTGTCATGCATTTTATTAGACATAGACTATTTTAAAAAATTTAACGATACCTACGGACATCAGACGGGTGACATCGTATTAAGAACTCTGGGGCAAGTCATCAAAGATTCTATAAGGGACAGCGATTTTGCAGCCAGATACGGGGGTGAAGAGTTTACGATCGTTTTGTATCACACAGATAGGCCGGCTGCGTTTCATGTGGCTGAACGCCTCCGGCAGATGGTGGAACATTGTGATATCCGTGATAACGACAATGTGTTGCATATCACCATCAGTTTAGGGGTTGCCACATTTCCACACGAGCAAATCCTCGAGTACAAGCAGATAGTTGAATGTGCTGATAAGGCGCTATATAAGGCCAAGGACAATGGCCGAAACCGAGTAGAGTGCTATGGGACTGAAAAACTGAAAATTGTCAAAGGTACTAATCCAGAGATCGTCAAATAGTTGAGTCGTTATAAATCCATATAATAATAACCACTTAACTAATCAACTACTGAACCACTTAACTAGGTCTGTAATCAGAGATTCCTGGCCACATCCTTTGCAAAGTAAGTAATTATGACATCGGCCCCTGCCCTGCGGATGCTGAGAAGAGACTCCTCCACGGCCCTGGCCTCATCCAGCCAGCCCTTGGAAGAAGCAGCCTTTATCATAGAGTATTCACCGCTCACCTGATAGGCTGCAATTGGAAGGGTGAACTCCTGCCGCAAGAGATGGATTATGTCAAGGTAGGGCATGGCAGGCTTCACCATGAGGATGTCAGCCCCTTCCTCAAGGTCCAGCATGGCCTCCCGCATGGCTTCCCTGGTATTTGCAGGGTCCATCTGGTATGAGCGACGATCTCCGGACTTGGGAGCGCACTCTGCCGCTTCACGGAAGGGTCCGTAGAATGATGAAGCATACTTTACGGCATAGGACAGAATGGGAACCTGGTCAAAGCCGTGCTCGTCAAGGGCCTCCCTTATTGCCCCCACACGGCCGTCCATCATATCGGAAGGAGCTACAATGTCCGCCCCTGCCCCGGCGTGGGAAAGAGCGACCTTTGCCAGCAGCTCCAGGGTTGCGTCATTGTCTATCCGGCCATTTGAAAGCACGCCACAGTGCCCGTGTGAAGTGTACTCGCAAAGGCACACATCAGTCACAATAAGAAGATCATGCACTGACTTTTTTATGGCGGATATGGCCTTTTGCACCACACCGCTTTTTATCCAGGCATGAGAACCCCTTGGGTCCTTTTTTTCAGGAAGGCCGAATAAAAGAACTGCATTAATTCCCAGATCAAAGACTTCTTTGGCCTCTTTTACTACGGCATCCACAGAAAACTGATAGCATCCGGGCATGGCTTCAATAGGCTGCTTAATGCCTTTACCATGTATAATAAAAAGGGGATAGATAAGGTGTTTTGGGCTCAAGGTGGTCTCACGGATCAGCGCGCGCAGAGATTCGGTGCGGCGCAACCTGCGGGGACGATATTCAGGGTACATCATGGCAACCAATCCTCCAGCCTTTGGAGTAGATCATTTGCAGTAAAAGGCTCCTCAATAAAGTCGCTACAGCCGGCGTCGTGTAAGCGTTCCCTCTCCGAAGAAGAGGCCACCGTACATATAAGCACTACCGGTATATTGTCGGTCTCAGGGGATTGTTTGAGAAGCACGCTCATGGACAAGGCATCAAGTATGGGGACATCCTTACGTATGATCACCAGATCAGGCAACTCGGCCTTTGCCAGATCAAGACCTTCCTGGCCGTCCTCGGCAAAGAGCAGTCTGAGCCCGGTTTGGTTCGCCAGTTTACGGACCGTCTCAATCACTGACTCATTATAATCCACAAGGAGTATGGTCTGGCCTTCTTTCACCTGATTACTCTCTACAAAAAAGGTTAATATCTAAGTTGAGCGATTAGCTGTTAGCCATTAGCGTTTAGCTTTGAAAAATCAGGGCATTACGTTAATTAG
>JAGGRV010000266.1 GCA_021159445.1 Deltaproteobacteria bacterium
CTTTCATCAACAATTTCCTGACACTGAGAGATACAAAAGAGTCTCAGTCTATCCTCGAATTGTCTGACTCCAACTGACTGTCAGAAGGAGCCAGGACCACGGGTAAATCAGATTGAATTACTCTGAATACCCACAATATATTTTCTCAAACTACTATCCGTTGTCTGGTTGACTGGATATTTACTCATCCCCAGCAACTGTTCCCAGGCTCATCCGCTAATCCGATATTCCCAGGCGATCAACTTGCTCATCAGTTGAAAACGGTTTTCCCAAGTGGCTTCGAACAGACGCCGTACATGGTTGCAAACAGCAGCGATTCGGTCACGTCGATCCTTCAGCAATGCCTTCAGTTTGTTTTCCCAGAAGGCCCGTTGTAAAAACAGGCAACCGAATATGGCATTCTCGCTAACACGAAAGTCGAAATCCTTTTCGGGACTGGAGCCATCGCACTCGGCCTTCAGGAGTTCGTATTCCGGTGTCAGATCCTGGAGCCAGGCATTTTGCTCGGTCTCGGCAAACTCACGTAGCAGCTCTTCCTGGCGGCGAAGATCAATCTCATGTTGGCAATTCTGGATCACCTTTACCAGATAGCGGTGGGCCATGTTGCTGCGCAGGAGTCCTTTATCCCTTTTGGTGCCAAAGATCGCAAGTCCCTGGCGAATGGCTTCCGGGCCAAAGCGTACACTGAGCCACTCTCGGATTTTACCCTGCGGGTCCAGACCTTCGATTCCAAAAAGGGCAAAACCTTCGTCCAAGAGTTTGAGAGCTACTCCCCGGGTCGGGAGGCAGTCCTTGCGTTGCGGTTTGCTGTGATCAGCATGCAAACGCTCAATAAATCTTCGTTCCCTGTCAGGATCCGGGCAGGCCTTGCGCAGGACCTCCTGCCGGCTCTTGCCGTCAAATTCAGCACGTCCCGCGTGATCGCTCCCCGCAGTATAGGCCCGGAGAATTTCGGCAACAGCACTCTTCTTCAAAGCCTCTTCGCTGCTGTCATCCAGATGGATGCGGCCTACCTCCTGTTCAAATTTGCCGAATGCACCTTCCAGGATAGCCTTGTTCTCAGGACGTCTCAGAGTAGCAGGAATCATCCTGGTGGTCTTTTCTACGGCATCGTGCAGCTTTTCGTCGCTATAGATCGGTTTGTTGTCGTGGAGCAGGGCATGGGGGGACCGACCGAGAAATGTGCAGCTCTCCTTGAAGGCGTGACGCACGCCTTTGGCACATTCGGTATCGGTTACCTCTACTGCCGTATTGCAGCCGGTGGCCTGGTCAACCATGCCCTGCCAGTTGTAAATGAGCACTTGGCCGCTAGCCGTCAAGACCACTTCCACATCTTTGCCATCGGTCACCAGAACTGTCCCAGGACAAAGCCGCTCTGTGGAGCCACGGTAACGTGGTGTCTTCCCACATTTTACCGGCACCATACCGGAAATAGTCAATACCCTGCGAATCTGAGTCGGCGGCAAATGCATACGGACTGCTTCATATCCAAGAAAATCCCTCAAGCTGCCTTGCCATGCCGCATAGTCCTGCACGATTCGCCGAAAATCCTCGCTTGCCGTTGGTAGTAGATCTGGAATAGACCGGCGTGGCAAAACCATATAGGGCTGTTGCTTGTCTCGTTTCCGCCAGGACCGAAACGTTGGGTATGGAATCTCCACTAAGTGGCAAAACCGTTCCGGCGAGCCTTCCCAACTATCTCCAAGGTCCAGGATAAAGCGGATAAAACCGTTACTATAGGTAGCATGGTCGCTGTCATGTACCACTACCGCATCAGGATGCTCCAGGCGATAGAGCAAGACCTTTTCGCGCAGCTCCCACTCCTGACTGTTTGCCGGCGGATCGGTAGCAGCAATAGGGTTTGCCGGTCGCCCCGGGCCGGGCAACTCCATTCTTTCTAAAGCCCTCTCAATTTGACCTTTGCGCTCATAGACCTGGGACCGGTTGACCTCGGCTTGGGCGCATATCCTCGATAGAGGACCATCTAAACAGAGGCCGATTGCCACAGCGCTTTCCTCTATAAATTTGTTCAAAGCTATCATCGTCAACTTGTTTTCTTGGCACTCTTTCTTTATATTCATGGTGTGGGTGGTTCCTTCGCTATGTTTGGTTTTTGGACACCTACATTATTGCGAATCAACCACCCACTTTCAATCTCTATCCAAGAATCTTTTCTCCCATCAGCCAGACCTGAGG
>JAGGRV010000156.1 GCA_021159445.1 Deltaproteobacteria bacterium
TTAACTTCCAACTTTTAATTTTTAACTGACAAAAATGAGCAGATTAGAAGCAGATTATCCGAATGTAACGTTTATCTATATGACGAGATACCTAAACGGGAGCGGACCCTCACTTTATACCAACAATACCCGGATTCGATCGTTTTGCAAAGAAAACAGCAAATCTTTTCATTGGCTTCCCAAGTGGGACATTAAAGGCATAAGAAGATGTCTTTATTGAATGTGTATGATTACGATCCGCCGCACGTATCATCAAAGACCTGGGGGGAACTTGTCAAAAAGGTCTGGGATGTTGATTCATGAAAAGCGATTTCCTGTCAGTCAGAAACAGGCTGCAGAATGCGGCTTCCCCCGGGACCTGGATTAACGACTTCCGGCTTAATCTTAAATCGTTCTTGAATACGTTTTACAGAGATGATTCGTCCCTCACGAGATGAGGGGGTTAAAAAGGATTTCAATTTTATTTCAAGGACCCTGGGGTTCAACTCGTTTTCAATGGCACTCACCCCTTCGAGGATGATTTTCTGGAGAAGCAATTCGTGATCTGTCCTTTCGCGCATATGGGCTGCAAAGGGAAGAAAAAATAAATTCGCAAAGACCACCCCGTACAGAGTAGAGGTAAGGGCAATCGGTATCGTAGTGAGGATCAGCGAGACGTCACCCGCGCTAGCGAGCATGCCGATGAGTCCTACCACACTGCCAACGAGTCCGAAAGAAGGACATATCTCCGCAAGTGTTCTAAGAACACGTTCGGATTCCTCTCTCCGCAGTTTAAAAAAGTACATTTCCGTATTCAGGATCTCCTTGATCTGGGCCTCTGAGTAGCCATCTACCAGAAATCCGAGGGCCCGTCTCAGGAACATGATGGACATTTCATCTTCATCCTCCTGGAGGGAGAGAACCCCCTTGAGTCTGCTCTTTACGGAAAGGTCTACGAGGATTCCCACGATCTCTTCGGGGGCTTTCATTCTGGTTCGGTAGGATGCAAACAGGACCTTAAAGACAATGGAGAGGCGCTCTGTCCGAAAACTGAGAAAGGCTGCTCCAAATGTGCCGCCTAGCACAATGAAGAGAGCGGCAATATTGAAATAGAGTCCCACATTGCCGTTGACGGCAAATCCAAATGCAATAAGGATGGCACAAATACCTAATCCAATGACCGTTCTTTGTTCCACTTTTTCACTCCTTCCTTATAATACAGAACTATAGATTCCTGAGCTGTCTGGAATAGCGTAGGGTCTTTCTTTGGTCATGATGATCTCGACACGCCTGTTTGCCGCACGATTTTCCGCTCCATGATTCGCTTTAATGGGTTGATAGAAGGCGTGTCCGCTGACGAAAAATTTTTCTGCCGGCATATGCATATCTTCGATGAGAAATCGTGCTACCTGACAGGCTCGCATCGTTGAAAGTTCCCAGTTGGAAGGGAACTGTTCCGTATGGATAGGTAGATCATCCGTGTGCCCCACCAGATTCACCATGTAAGGCGTCTTTCGGAGGACGCCTGCGATCTTTTTGAGAGATGCTTTGGCTTCTTCTCTGAGCTCCGCCTTCCCTGTGTCGAAAAGGAAATCCCCCGTGAGAACAATTCGTACCGCTTTGTCCTGGACCAAGTTTACAGAAGCGACTGAACGTAATTTTTCGACACTCAACGTTTTCCTGCTCAGATCGTATATCTTCTGGATCGCATCTCCCCCTGGCTCCCACTGTGTCTCATCGATAGTCACCGGAACAGTCATCGCTGGATCGGCTTGCTCTGAAATGATTTCAGCCGAAGGCAAGTCTTTGGAAGTGGCATGGTAGGCGTACATCACGGCAAAAAGGATGAACATCACCATCATGAGGTCAGACCAAGGGATGGACCAGTGGAGAGTCTTGGTCATTTTCCTCCCAAAAAGAAAATCGTCACTCCCACTGCTCGAAAAGCCGGCGAAGACGGATCCTGCCGACAAATCCAATGCGTTGGTTCGAGGGGATGAGACGGAAGCTGCTTGAGCCATCCTTGCCCTCCTTCATTCCGGCTTGTTCTCTGGATTCATAGAGTTATAAGCCAAATTCATGCCAACAGATAAAAGGTTTGTAAATGTCTGAAAGTTTTTAGAATATTGGGTAATGTATCTGGTGGTACCGTTCGGAGAAGGAAATATTTTCCGGGAGGCTCTCTGGCTCCCAGAAATATCTTCTGGTACCTTC
>JAGGRV010000609.1 GCA_021159445.1 Deltaproteobacteria bacterium
GTTTCTTCGTCGATACCACCACGCCATCCCAGTATCTACTGCCGATCACGATCAGATACGAGGATGAGGTGCATGAAGCGCAGCCAGTACAGTCCTATTCGGTGCTGGCTCCGGTATCGAGCGGAAACACGCTCTTTGTCTACCTCGATTCCCAGGATGAACTCACACCAGGAAGGGTCGGGGATATCACGATAGGAGTGGCAAATCGCGGGCTTGCAGAGGCGAAGCACATCATTATCACGATCGTGGAGGATGATCAGTTCAAGGTGATCGGCTCCAGCACCGGATATATCGGAGATGTTGAGAGCGATGACTATGATACCGCGGATTTTACGATCCTCCCGCAGTCGGGCTGCCGTAATGTGACCATCAAGGTGGATTATGCGGATGATTACGGCAACCAGTACAGTATGACCACTGATATACCGATCAAGGTGTACAGTTCAGAGGAGATGAAAGAGATCGCACCAGGTGGCGGCGGATACACGTGGATAATCATCGCAGCACTGGTTCTGCTACTCGCTTTTGTCTTCAGAAAACGCATTAGAAGGATCATATCCAGATGAAACTCTCGGATTACTTCCGGTTCTGCGCGAAAGGCATAGTGCAGCGTAAAACCCGCAGTTACCTAACGATCCTCGGTATTGTGATCGGGATCATGGCTATCGTGGGCTTGATCTCGATCGGGGTCGGGATGCAGGTGTACATGAAGGAACAGGTCGGCAAGATGGGTGCGAACAAGATCATCATGCTACCAATGCCGCCCGGTGCATCGCCTATGTCTGCCGGATCAACATATTTCACGGATCGGGATGCGAAGATCGTTGATAAGGTGCGGGGCGTCGATGCGAACTGCTATATGATCTACCGGACTTCAATTATAACGTACAAGAATATCGATGCCGCAGCATCGGTCACGGGTATGGTTCCATCGCTTGCAGAAGATACTTTTATCGGTGCTCAGGGATATGAGGTTGAATCAGGGAGGTTTCTGGAGGATAGAGACACACATAAGATCGTGATCGGTTACTGGGTTGCACATAAGTTATTCAAGGTTGGAGATAAATACAAAGAGGTCAGGGTCGGTGACAGGATCGAGATCAGAGATCAGGGTTTCAGGGTCGTTGGAGTCATGGGGGAGATCGGAAACCGTAACGATGACTCGGCTATCTATATGAGTCTTGATGATGCAGAGCGTCTTTTTGGTGTGAGTGATGAATATGATACCTTCTTCGTGAAGATAAAGGAGGGTTCTGATGTGGATGATGTTGCAAATCGTATCAGAGACCGTCTCGAGGATGAACATGGCGAGGAGGATTTCACGGTCATGACCGCAGCACAGATGACTGCGATGGTCGGTTCGATTCTTTCTGCGGTTTCTGCGGTATTGATCGGAATCGGCGCAATCTCACTCCTTGTAGGTGGAGTCGGTATCATGAATACGATGTACACGTCGGTTGTGGAGCGTACAAGAGAGATCGGGATATACAAAGCACTCGGAGCAGAGAGCAACACGATACTAACGCTTTTTCTGGTTGAATCTGGTTTGATCGGGATATTTGGTGGTGTGATCGGAATTGCACTCGGTTTTGGACTGGCAAGGGTGGTGGAGATGATCGGAAAGGAGATGGGGGTAGGTCTCCTGCACGCATGGGTCTCGTGGGAGCTTGTGGTGTTTGCGCTTCTCTTCTCGTTCTCGATCGGGATTCTTGCCGGATTTCTGCCTGCCCGTTCTGCTGCGATGATGAATCCGGTGGATGCGCTCAGGCATGAGTGAGTGGAGTCTGACGCTGATGATGGCGAGGGTCGCAACACGATGGAAATGAAGATTGTGAGAAAGCGGGTTGATGCCCTTGTAGACAGAGGGGATATGGAGTATGTGCGACCTTCATACGACTGGGCTTATTCTGAAAACATAACCTTGAGGTCGAAATGGTATTGAAAGAACTAAGCGAGGTTGGGGTTGAGGTTTACTTCAATTCCGGAGAATGTTTACAGCGTGGCAAGGCTTTATTGGCATAGACTCTTGATATTGTGCTTTTGTGGAACTAAGGAGAGTCGCATGAACCTCACCGTCCGGCAAATCGAAAAGAGTTGGGCCAGCGTCTCTGCAATCATTTTTTTAAAATTCGTAACTACTCAGGTATGTTAATTGGTCGCCCGATTGCGATTCTGCACTTTCTGG
>JAGGRV010000243.1 GCA_021159445.1 Deltaproteobacteria bacterium
TTGAAAAATGGTTCATCACGGATTAGTGTGGTAATCCGTGATGAACAGCTATTAGTATTTAGCTTTTAGGTGTTAGTAACCTATTCGGAAAACAGCAGCAAATTAACCGCTAACCGCTAACAGCTAATACCTAATTTTGTAATAGCAAACGTCCTGTAATCATTAAACTAATAGCTAACCGCTAAAGGCTAATCGCTCAATTATAAAGGGATATGGAGGAAAGATGGTTGACGCTGTATTGAAAGATTTACCAAAAGAGTGGAATGGGGTTGTAGTTATGGACTGGAGCGATGGCTTTGGGATAAAATGAAAAAAACATGATAATTTAGTAAAATCAATGGACCCAGATAACAAATTACCCAAGCTGCCCTATTCCTGTGGTACGGTCATGGATAGCTTAGTTTTTTGTTATAATATGGTCCGGGGGAGTGTGTAACACACGAAGTACACATTTCCTCCAATCGTTGTCAAAGGTATCTTGACACATGATATCGCCTGTGATAGCATAAACAAACGAAAACTACAGCGACTCAGAAGAAAACTGAAGGACCTTCGTCGGCGCGGTGGAATAAAGAGCGCTGAAGCAGAAGCAATGGCGAAGACTGTAGGCAGGGTACGTCACAAGAGGGGCAGTGAGCCCACTTGGGTCCACAATGTTTTTCCTCATCTGCGCCCTCTTAGCATACCGCGTCACTCAAAGGACCTGAATAGATTCACCGCGGCTAGCATCTTGGATTAGCTGGAAGCGGACTTGGACTGGATTGAGCAGACCCTGGAATCTTCTGGAGATGAGGAGGGCATATCACATGAGTAAGCCAAAGAAGACCCCCGAGGAATACCTGAAAGAACCATACTCGCGAGTCCTCATACCCGATGCAGAAAGCGGGACGTATATGGCTCAGATCGTGGAGTTTCCTGGGTGTATTTCACAGGGAGACACTCCCCAGGAGGCGTATGATCGATTGGAAGATGCAGCCATAGGTTGGGTGTCGGCAGCTCTGGACATGGGACAGGAAATACCTACCCCTGCGATACCTCATGGATACCGAGGCAAGGTGGCGCTACGGTTGCCTAGAAGCTTACATCGGCAGGCTGCAATTGCTGCCGAGCGCGATGGCACAAGCCTCAACCAGTTCATAGCGACCGCTCTAGCAGAGAAGGTCGGCGCTGTGAATCTATACGACAGCCTCGTACAGAGGCTCGATCAACGAATAGTCGTAATTTCTCAATAAGTCTGGATACCAGTTACTGGATTCCCGCCTTCGCGGGAATGACGATTGGGTGTGAGCGCCTGTCATTCCGGTGAAAGTCGGAATCCATTGGATAGTCGCAAAATATGATTTGCCCGGACTTATTGAGAAGTTACTGCCGTTCGGCTGAATAAGATATGACAATTATTGAGAATGTTTAAATTTTTGGATTTATGTTATAATTATGTTTATTGAATTTGAATGGGATCAAAATAAGGCGGCATCCAATCTTTTGAAACATGGAGTCTCATTTGATGAAGCAAAAACTGTATTTGATGACCCACTCTATGTTGATTTCTATGATCCAGATCATTCCTATAATGAACATCGATATATTATCATTGGACATTCACTGAAAAACCGTTTGCTGATTGTTGCATATGCAGAAAGAAAGAATAAAGCTCGTTTAATTAGTGCAAGAGAAGCTACTCGAAAGGAGCAAAAAGTTTATGAAGAAGGATAATGTAAAAATGGAAGATGAGCTTCGGCCAGAATATGATTTAATGAGCTTAAAAGTGAGGAAGGTTGGCCCTGAACGGAAGAGTTTTTATGGAACTACAGTACGTTTAGAAACAGATGTAGCAAAGGTGTTCCCAGACTCTGGATCAGTAAATGAAGCTTTGCGATTTTTAATTCGAATTACCCAAAAAAACAACTCATCATTTCTTGGCAGTATCAAGAATACTTGATTGGTAATCAACATCAGGCAATTGGCTACTATGGCCTCTGCTGGTTTCTGTCCGACCACCTGCATACCCTATCTCCTTGAACCCCAGACTTTGTTATATTGCCTGCCTGTGCGTTCGCACGCAGACAGGTCGGCTCTTAATTTTGCACTCCTGCTTCCAATATTCATAGGCGTTTCCAACCAGTATTTATAATCGCCGAAGAGTTAAGCAAAAAAATTGATGTTGAATTAGCAACGGATCTTA
>JAGGRV010000324.1 GCA_021159445.1 Deltaproteobacteria bacterium
GTTAGCCATCAGATGCTCGCCGAGATTTCTGAGTAAGCGGGCATGCCGCTCGGCAGCGATTTTACCGATGGAACCTAAGATCCTCTGACGAGGCAGGACGGCGAGGAAGCCCAAACGGATTACGGAGTCTGCAACAAGACCTGATATGGGAAAATCGGAATCGGTCCTAGAGATCACGTCATCGAATTCTGGGACCGCCTGATGGAGTTGAGTGCTGATACCACAGGCAAGGAAATCACCGAACGGGGGAAGTTGGCAGAGCAGAGGAGCTGGACGGTTCTTCACTATACCATCAGCTTGCGGCAGCGGCGTGATGACGATGTCGGCTTCCGTCATGTACCGTAGTCCGGGTTATTCTCTCTCACCATGGAGGCGGAATAGTCTGGCTCGGACTCGCCATACGCCGCCTGAAGAGACGCAGCGGAAGCGGCGAGCCACTGCTGCCGTTCGGCATCCTTTTGCCCCAACTCGACAACCGAGACAAATACGGTTAGTCCCTGGCGTGCCGCGATGGGCTTTGAGAGTTCCAGATGGGTGGAGTCTACTACCTTCGCTTCGACTAGGACCATTGACGCTCCCTCCTCAAGATCATAATCAAGAATACCTCAGCACACTGGATTTTTCAAGATTCCCAACAAGTCATTAAATAGTTTTCTGTATAACTCCTTTATAAATTGCATGATGACAAAAAAATCAAACGAGAAAGAGACGTTTATGGGTTCATTTCCGCAAGTTGATCCGAGATACTGTGAAGTTTTGGCGTCAAGGCAGGTTCCACACAAGGAATGGCATGAACATCAAAAGTGGGGGAGGTATTATCTTCACTTCTGCAATAAATATCGGCACGTACCCGATGATCCTGAGAGCATTCCGCTTATTCAGCCTCAACCCGTCCGCCTAAATATTTATGCAGGAATTTTTCCATGGCCCGGTAGAAATCAAAACGGTTTTCTTCATTGTGGAAACCATGACCTTCATTATCCTTGACCATGTATGGCACATCAATATCCCGTTTTTTCAGGGCCTCCACAACTTGATCGGATTCCGCCTTTTTCACCCTTGGATCATTCGCTCCCTGGGCAATAAAAAGAGGTGCTTTTATTTGATCGACATGGAATACGGGTGACACCTCTTCCAATAATGCCTTATCCTTTACGGGATCGCCGACCATTTCATAGAACATCTGGCGGCCCAGCTCCCAATAAGGCGGAATGGTCTCCAAGAGAGTAAAAATATTGGACACACCAACATAATCAACACCGCAGGCATAGAGGTTCGGAGTAAAGGTGACCCCTGCTAATGTAGCGTAACCGCCATAAGAAGCGCCGTAAATTCCAATCCGTTCGGGATCGGCGATGCCTCTGTCGATTAGCCAATGGACTCCCTGGGTGATATCGTCCTGCATTTCCCTGCCCCATTTTTTGAAACCTATTTCCCAGAATTTTTTACCGTATCCGGTAGACCCCCTGAAGTTCATCTGGAGAACAGCGTACCCACGGTTGGCTAAGAATTGTACTTCAGGATTGAAGCCCCACATGTCACGTGCCCAGGGGCCACCGTGGGGATTGACCACAACTGGTAAATTCTTCGGCTCAATGCCGTTTGGCAGAGTTAGATAGCCATGGATGGTTAATCCATCTTTGGATTGGTACTTAATTGGTTTCATATCCGCCATGTATTTTTCATTAAGCCACGGTGAAACATCCACCAATTTTTCAAAGTCATTGTTCTGCCTATCATAATAATAATAGGCGCCCCTTGACTTATCGCTAAAAGTGCGCACGAGAACCTTGCTTTCATCTTTACTCATGTTCGTTACAACAACTTCATATTCAGGGAGCCGCTGCTCAAGATTCTTCTGCAGTTTTTTACGTTTTTCATCAAAGAAATGGTAGTGGCGCTTATCGGTTACATACGTCACGCCTGTAATTACCTTGCGCTTTTTCGACCTCAAGAGACTGGAAACATCGACTTGAGGGTGTTCAAAAATAACTTCAAGTTCTTTGTCTTTATCAGGGTCATATTTTACTATAGCACGCTTATCGCGCCCGATATTGGAGGAGACGTAAATATATTTGTTGTCAAAACTAAAAAAGAGCGGGGCAAGCGTCTCTCTAAAATTTGTGGTGAGGACAACTCGAAAATCATCCGTCTCCTTATCGCGATACAAAATACTGG
>JAGGRV010000519.1 GCA_021159445.1 Deltaproteobacteria bacterium
TAAAGGGTTCAGCCTTTTCCAAAAGAAACGGGGGAGATGCCTTTAGGAAGCCCCTCCCCCGTTTTTAACTCTCTGTTAATTGCGCGTTACATGCGCAAATCGTGCGCTATGCCGTGGCAGTCTCCGCACTTTGGATATTTCTTGTGTATTGCGGGATTATGAGGCGCGTCGCCATGACAATCCTGACAGGCCATAAGTTCTTTGTGGGTGGGATGACATTCTGCGCATGCCAATTCCGAATGCTTAGTCTGATGGGTCTTAAGGTCCTCATAAGGCACATCATGGCATCCTGCGCACACAGGATTGTTTTCTATCCCCTCAGAATATGCGATCTGCAAAGGCTCGTGAACAGGATGGCAAGCGAGGCATTCCGGTGTATTCATCGTCACCATTGGGCTATGATTTTCGTGACACTCCGAACAATCAGGTATCCTGCCGTGTTTCTGGGAATGACATGAGGAGCAGTCTTCTTCCGTGTGCTTGCTGGGATGCCTGGTCAGGCTCTGTGCAACCTGAGTATGGCATACCCTGCACTGCAGTTCTATATTTGATGGATCGGGTATTGCCACTACCGGTCTGTGGGGGTCGGCGTGACAATCTGCACACTTTTGAACAGATTTGTCTTTGCCGTGAGGGTCATCATGACAGGCTGAGCATTTTGGCATGATCTCAGCGTAATTATTCTTCAAGGGGTTATACGCATGATAGACCTCGTGGCAATCCGTACATGCAACACCAACATGCTTACCCCCGTCTTTTTTGATCCTTGTGAATTGATCCATATGGCATTGAGCGCACTCCCCGCTGGTGAGGGGCTTTACTTGAACGTTATAGACGCTTGCCGGCTGCTCAGGGGCTGGCGGTGCAGCTTCTGCTGGTGCCACCTCTTGCGGCTGATGAGCAGGTTCTGCAGCCTGTAACGCCGCAGGCCGTTGCTTTACACAGCCAAAACAGATAACTAGAATAAGCATACTTATCACTCCGATCAGCATTCCAACCCCATTTTTTACTGTCATTGTCTTAGTCCTTTGTTTCCAGTTCTTTCTATTAATTAAATTCCATTAATCTCAAATATTTCAATATTACCCTTGATTTCCGGCTTACTTAGCAAGATTGTGCGCATCTAAATGGCAATCCAGGCAATTCGGCATTGCCTTGTGCTGTGCCGCCGAGTGCGGTTTGCCATGGCATGTCTCGCACTGCGGGACAACAGGATGGACTCCCCTGTGACAAAATGCACAAGTGAAGGTCTTGTGTTTGGTAGTGGTCTTGTTCATGAGCTCGCCGATATCCTCGTGACATGGCGTGCAATAAGACCTCGGTGTCTCATTGGAATAATGGATTACCAACGGCTGATGCACCGGATGGCATCCGAGGCAGTCCTTTGTTGTCTGACCCTGTGTGTGTGGCTCGTGGCACACGGAGCAGTCGGGGATCTCGCCATGTTCAGTATGGCAAAAAGTACAGGCAACCTCAGTGTGCTTGCTTGGATGGTCCTGAAGTTCTTTGCCCTGTTCCGGATGACAGGTCAGACAGGCTGTAGTGATATTATCGTCGAGTTGTAATGCCAGGGGTTGGTGCGGATCTGAATGGCAGGAAAGGCAGTTTTCTAATTCATAGTGTGGTTCCCCTGAATGGCACATAGAACATTGCGGAATTGCTTCTGTCCCCAAGGGCGGGTGTTCTGTGTGGCAATCCAAACACCCTACGGCCGTCTTGTGGAGACCGCCGTTCCGCTCCACAGTGGCTGGTTCTGTTTTGTGACATTTTATACAGTCGGTATTTTGAAGGCTTACCGCCTCTTGTGCCATGGCAACAGCGCTAAATGCAATTAAAATTGTTGCGGATAAAAAGAATGTATTTTTAATTTTAATAAACGTCGCATTTTTATTTTTCATCCCTCACCTCAGCACACCTTCCTCAATTGGGACCATTCTTGTCTATAGATCCCAGAAAATTGAATTTGCATTCAGTCTTGTCGCAAATTACATCACATAAAGACAAAAGTCCAGATTTCCATAATTTTCGAACATCAGAAGTCATTACTCCCACCCGTTTAAAAACCATGGTATGGTCTTTATGAGTGTACCATTTCTTTTCCCACTCATTCAATTAGCAAACCACCCCTGTATTTGTCAAGTAATAACTTCTGCCATTCTGGATATTTCGTGTCTTGA
>JAGGRV010000483.1 GCA_021159445.1 Deltaproteobacteria bacterium
AAGAAGACGGCAAAAAAGACATTAATTTGTTCAAGTTATTTATTGTACGTTCCTAAGTGCTAATGGCTAACCGCTCAATTATGAGTTGGCATTAATGAGTTGAATTCAGGTTTATCATATGAGCCACGTTCAATCTCCAGAATCGCCGGGAACAGATGGGCCTCCAGCCTTGGGTACAAGGCTTCGTGAGCCCTTGTTCATGCTCCTGGCCGCAGTAGTCTGCGGGCTTGCTGGCGGATTTGGTGCCGTCGGTTTCCGGCAGCTTATCAAGGTCTTTCAGGCCATTTTTTTCGGTGAGGGAAAGGACCTGGTGACACTGGCCATGGGGCTTCCCTGGTACTGGCGTCTTGCAGCACCTATGGTTGGCGGGGCCTTTGTGGGGCCAATGGTATACTTCTTCGCCAGGGAGGCCAAAGGCCACGGCGTGCCGGAAGTAATGGAAGCAGTGGTGGTCAAAGGTGGCGTCATCCGCCCCAGGGTCGTAGCGGTAAAAATCCTGGCCTCCGCCCTGTGTATAGGATCAGGTGGATCGGTAGGCCGCGAAGGTCCTATTGTGCAAATCGGCTCGGCACTGGCCTCCTCCATCGGACAAATGTTCAAGGTATCCACACATCAACTCCGGACCATGGTGGGCTGTGGTGCCGCCGCAGGCATCGCGGCCACCTTTAACGCCCCCATGGCCGGGGCACTATTTGCCATAGAGATCATACTCGGTGATTTTCGTGTACCGCGGGTCACCCCCATCGTCATCTCGTCTGTGATGGCCACAGTGGTCTCGCGTCATTTCTTAGGCGACTTTCCCTCCTTCGTGGTGCCCCCTTACGAGCTTGTATGCCCCTTTGAGCTCCCCTTATATATGGTGGTTGGATTGGCCGCCGGCCTGGTAGGAGTGGCCTTTATTGTGATTCTATATGCCACTGAGGACTTCTTTGATTGGATTCCCTTGCCGGAGTATGTCAAAGCGGCCCTGGGTGGAGCGGTGGTCGGGGCTATCGGCATCTGGTTTCCACAGGTCTTTGGAGTGGGTTACGAGACCATCAATCCCGCCTTGACCGGCTCTATCTCAGTAAGTCTGCTCCTGATCTTACTCTTTGGCAAGATGGTGGCCACTACGGTTACGATCGGCTCAGGGGGCTCTGGTGGTATATTTGCCCCGTCTCTCTTTATGGGGGCCATGACCGGTGGACTGTTGGGCACATTTATTCACCAATTCCTGCCTGACATGACTGCGAGTTCCGGGGCTTACGCCCTGGTGGCTATGGGGGCTGTCGTGGCTGCAGCGACTCGTGCACCCATTACCTCGATCATCATTGTCTTCGAGTTGACAAACGACTACACAATTATCCCTCCCCTCATGGCAGCCTGTGTGGTCAGCACGGTTTTGGCAGGTATGTTGAAACGGGATACAATCTATACGCTGAAGCTCCGGCGCAGGGGAGTGGATATCTTTCGGGAAGAGGACCCAAATGTACTCAGGACCCTCCACGTTCGAGATACTATGGACCAAAGACCAGAGGTAATGCCTGCCTCAACTACCTTTAGGGATGTCCTGGACATCGTTCTTAGTAGTCCTCACAATGCCTTTTTCGTGGTTGACAAAAATCAACAGCTCATGGGGGCAATTTCGCTTTCCAGGCTCCGCATGTCCGTTTTACAGCGTCCGGAATTGCAGGAGACGGTGACTGCCGGGGACCTCATCACCAGCGACCTGCCTGCCGTGACCGGGGATGAGACCCTTGATGTCGCGGCCCAAATTATGAGCGCCAAAGGGGTGGAGGAGATCCCTGTTGTGGATTGCTCTGATCCTAACAGGCTTTTAGGATCTCTCAGCGAACAAGATGTGATCAAGGCTTACAATCGCGAGATGTCCCGCAGGGATCTCGCCGGTACCGTTGCAAGCATGGCCGGCGCACTGGACAAGTTGCATGAGGTGAATATCGGCAACGATTATGTGCTGGCCGAGGTCTTGACGCCCAGGAGATTTATTGGCAAGACACTAAAGGGGCTGGACGTCCGTGTGCGCCATGGCATAGAAGTGGCTTTTATCCGTACATATCGGGAAGGGCGCGGTCCACAGATAGTCGTCCCGTCTTCCGACTATCGTATACGTGAGGGAGATACCCTAGTAGTGGCCGGGCAAAAGGAAAAGGTGCACGCACTGGAAGAGCTTTAGACA
>JAGGRV010000612.1 GCA_021159445.1 Deltaproteobacteria bacterium
TACAACAAAAAATCCTATTAATTTTTGTTCAACTTATTTATCTCCCGTTCCTTAGCGCCAGTTTCCCCAAAATACCTTTCTGTTGTGATCATGCTGTTTTCCAACTATCTCTTCCATTTTTTGCGTGGTTAGATTCCAATGTCTTACAAAATATTCGCCTATGGGGGGTTGAAGACTGCGTTGTTTCCCCAAAAGCGCCATAAGTTTATAAGGGGTTAAGTAACCTCTCCGAATTGCACTCTCCCCAAACTTCTCCCTAAAATCTCGTCCTTTTAGAATGTTATGAATATCCTTTGCCGAAATCATTTCCCAGTCAAGAGCTATTTGTCCAATATGGGGGCGTTGTCGTCTTTGCCATACAACTGCGTTTATACAGGTATTCCAAGAGATGCAGCCCGAATAGTATAAGAATTGGCCTAATAAAAGCTTCCTTTTGGGAACCTTTCCATTAAAAAAATAAGAAGAAGCTTTTTTGTATGGTTTTTCTTTTGAAAAAGTCTTTTTATTGGTTTTTTTAGCAAAAGATGCTTCCTTCAAAAGAACCGGTCCACCATCATTAATGACTGTACTGAGCTTTTCGTAAGCTAAGGTTGCTTTTATAAAATGCACATTCATTTCAGCTTTATCTTTACCGAGAGTCTTTGCCCTGTCAGGATGTGTTTCAAGAGCCTTTTTTCGATAGGCAGCCCTAAGATCTGACAGGCGGAGATATCTCAAAAAATTGTGAGAAATCTCGATCTTGGGGTCAAAAAGGATACCGCACGCATCGAAAAGCTCTGCTTCGGAACTCGTTAGCATCTTTACCTCGAATCAAGAAATAGTCATGTAGTATATCCGATACTGCCTCAAAGATGGCACGATCGCCTTGAGATTGCCAGAAGCGAAACACCGCTTTTGGTCGATGGATACGATTGTTCAAGTAAGCCGCTTCGCGGCAGGTTATTCTTTTCCATGATTTAGAACTCTTTACCCTATACACCTTTTTTATCTGCATATCACCGGTCTGTCTTTTTTCTTATACCTTTCCTGAGCCGCTTCGTACAGCGGGAATCCTAAAGCCACAGTTGCAGAATAAACTACTCCGCCGCAAGCGGCGGGGAATAAAACCCCAAGGGATTTAAGTTTGGACGATTGGAGGCAAATCCAGCACTTTACTATTTTTTACTTTTGCGTTTATGATATAATTTTGAAACCCCATTAAGCAGTCACCAGGGATTTATCATGCTCACCAATACATTTTCACATATTCCCGGCATAGGCTTGATAACAGAAAAGCGTCTCTGGGAATCCGGCATACTTTCCTGGGATGATTTTGTTGAACCCTATCCGATTTGGTTATCGTCCGAAAAGATAGCATCAATCAAAAATCACATAGATTTGTCCCAAAAGCATCTGGCTTATCAACCAGAATATTTTGCCGATTTATTGGCCCCTGATCAACATTGGCGGCTATTTCCGCATTTTCGTCATTCCTCTGCATTTTTGGATATAGAAACAACCGGACTGGATAAATGGGGAGGCTCCATCACGACCATTGCCCTGTATGACGGCAGGTCCATTTTTCATTATGTCCAGGGTGACAACCTCGATGCATTTAAAGAAAATATACAAAATTACCAGGTCATTGTGACTTATAATGGGAAATGTTTTGATATTCCGTTTATTGAAAACTATCTGGGAATAAAAATCGAGCAGGTCCATATTGATCTGCGATATGTCTTGAAAAGACTCGGATACTTAGGGGGACTGAAGGGATGTGAAAGACAATTGGGTTTACACAGAGGGGAGCTTGATGGTGTTGACGGTTATTTCGCCGTACTGCTCTGGGATGAGTTTAAAAGAACCAACAGCCGGAATGCCCTGGAAACATTACTTGCCTATAATATTATGGATACAGTCAATCTGGAATCCCTGATGGTCATTGCCTACAATTTGAATTTACAGAAAACGCCGTTTTTTCAAAGCCATTGTTTAACTGTTCCGGAAGCTCCGGACATACCATTCAGGGCCGATCCCCGGATAATCGACAAAATCAAAATGGAATGGGGATCCCCTGTTTCATTTCCTTGAATTCTGTTGAGTGGTTAGTTCGTAACCGTTCACACTCCCTGGCAGCCGATAGGCTTTTGCAGGGTTTCAACCGCGG
>JAGGRV010000276.1 GCA_021159445.1 Deltaproteobacteria bacterium
GAAGAAGACGGCAAAAAAGACATTAATTTGTTCAAGTTATTTATTGTACGTTCCTAACGCAATATGCAACTAATTGAGGACCTTATATTTCTCAAAGCAGAGCAACCTTTCCGTAAGTAAGCGTGTTCGAAGAATTTGGGGGAGTTAGTTTAATAATTTAATTGACGTTGATTTGGCAGGCGAGGGGCCAAAGCGTGCTAGGCTACAGGCCCAAATTCAGCAATATGGTCTCAATGAAACATTTGTGCTCAAGGGACATATTGAGGATATGCTGCCTTTTTATCGCAGCCTGGATCTTTATCTCAACACGTCGGTTCATGAGGGCATACCTATGAGCTCGGATTATGCAGTTGCTGCGTTTGCTGAAGATGTGAGGCGGAGGGTGCGTAGACGTACTTTGGTACTTCAAGCGCCCGACAACAAAGCAGATTCGGTGAAATCGGCAACCCCTTACGGCTTCAAATGCTGAAAAAACATATCAAAAATCAGCTTCACCTTTGGGTGAAAGATTTAAGTACATTTGAAAAGTATAATAGACCAATATTGAAGATGAATTTTCCCTTTTCGGTGTTTGAAGTGCATAATTCGGGATGAGTATTCTTGAGGCCATAGCACACGGTATCCCTGTAGTAGCTCCCGACGTCGGAGGAATCAGTGAGATCATCAATAACGGTGAAGACGGCTATCTCATAGAAACGCGAGATTCCAAGGCGTTCGCTGAAAAGTGTTTTTTTGTTGTATGAAAACAGGCAATTGAGGTGGAGAATGGCCTGGGCAGCCAGGGAGAAGGTTGTTAAATCATTCTCAGTAGAAAATATGGCTGCACAATATCATGAGTTGTACTTGAATGTGGTAAATAATTGAGTAACCGTTCATGGGTTCAAGGTTCAAGGTTCACCACAAAGACATAGAGAAGAAATGAGAAATATGTTTTTTGGACACGGATTACACGGATTACACAGATTGCACAGATTAGGTGAGTAGGGGATTATAGGATTAAAGGATTAGAGGATTAGCAGAAAATGGCAGGACATGAAAGTTCAGGATTAAAGGGATTAGAGATAAAGCTCAAAGACTTCAAAAAAGAATTTCACCGCCCACTATTTTTTCTTTCACCTCCTGCAAAAAATATCTTAACGCATCACATGGATCATCAGGAATTATACTTGAGACAACATTCGATTCGTTTCCCTCATGACAATGTTTTGGGAAAGTACTCACAGTTTTCCATTTCTCATGTGGAGCATTATCATGCCGTAACACATAGTCCCTGACCCCTTTATTGCTCCAATGATAGGAATATTTTCCATCAAGGGATAGCCAGACATCTACAATTGTATTATCAATAAGATAGATTCTCACTTTTTGTGCACGGCCCGTGGATGAAAAGAGAATATCAGCATCTTCACAAATATCCTTAAATTCAGTATCAACAAGTTCTATTAGGGAGCTATAGACGCTTAATATCATTTTCAATCGCTTGGAGTTCCGCTTCTATATTTTTTAAATCGATCAAATCTTCCCATACCGGGTGCTCAGGCAAACTACCAATTTTTATCTTATTTTCTAATTCTTCTGTTGAGATCGCCCCGTATCTGGTAAGTATATCCAACCTTTCTAGCAGATAGGTTCTTTTTCTATTCACAAGATAGGCTTTAAGGCTTTCATGGAGCACTTTTTCCGGAGGCAGAGCAGCCCTTTGAGCAATATCTTGAATAATATCTGTGTTTATGTTTAATGTCATAATTAGCACCTCCTTAAAACAAGTGATCTGGGGAACATCTCCTAACTTAAACAACATATTCTGCTGATACAACCTTTTCAGGACTTCCATACTCAAGTCATGGAATTTTTTCCAATCGTTTTTTATTTTTAACCGCAGACCGACGCAGGAATTTAGGGGACATCCTATGTTCCCCCTGTCAAGCAAAAAAATTCTTTTTTAAAAACAGCTAGTTGAACATTTTGATGTCTATAAGGCGCAGATTCCCTATTGAGCCTGTAACAGCTCTTGCAAAAGGTCCGACGGAATTCTCACCTATAGCGAATCCTGAATCTAATCGTTATCAGTATCCGGCGTGCTCTATTTCAAGCCGCCTATCATCCCTTATCCAGATTCCAGAATTCAGTGAGAGGCCCAG
>JAGGRV010000380.1 GCA_021159445.1 Deltaproteobacteria bacterium
ACTTCAAATTATGCCATTTGGAACATTGATGCAATATTCGTTTTCAGTGTCATCCTGAAGATATGTCTCACACGTCAGGAAATCGGTACAGAGAGCTTTGTGCTGTTTCTCCTTGCCGGCTTGTTCCCCTGGATGGCATTCTCAGAAGGTCTCATCCGTTGCACAGGCATCTTGATAGAGAATGCGAATATTATCACCAAGGTAGTTCTTTCGATCGAACTCCTTCCTACTGTAGGTCTAAGCGGTATGTTTTTTGTGAATGGGTTTGGAATGTCTCTTTTTGTGGTTTATTTGGTGTGGGCTGGTTTTATTTCTTGGACCTGGCTCTGGCTCCCTGTACTCATCTTGCTATTCTTTCTGTTTGCCCTGGGCTTGGCAGCCTTCCTTGCCGCTTTAAGCGTGTTCCTGAGAGATACCCAGCAAATTCTTCCAATAGTCATTTTCGTCTGGTTTTACCTGACCCCGATTATTTATCTGTGAGAATAAAAAAGTATATTTTAGCTTACATTTGATTGCAAAAAGAATTAAAATAAATACAACAATACGAACGAGGAGCTTATAAAATGCCAAAAACCATAACTCTTAGATTATCAGATGAAGAATATAGACTTTACTCCAATGCGGCAGAAGCCGTTAATAGACCTATTTCCAACCTCATTAATTATTTAGCCCAGCAAAAACTTGAAGAAGAGCTTTTTGTTGATCATATTGAAATGGATGAGATTTTAGGAAACTCAAAGCTTGTCGCTGGCTTGAAGAAAGGTTCCGAGGACGTAAAACAAATGAAGGGATCTTTTGTCGATGTATAAAGTATTTGAAACGGAAAATTTTTTAAAATCCCTCGAACAAAATTTCGGTGGTCAAAGAGAAAAAATAAAAAAGAAACTCAGAAAGTATGTCTACCTCCGACTAAAAACATCACCCAAAATTGGGCCTAAGATAAAACGGCTTCGGGATTGGCAACCGCCAACATGGAGATACAGGATAGGCTCTTACCGTTTTTTCTACGAAATCGACAAAGAAAAAAAGATTGTTTTTATGACCCTTGGCGAACATCGAGGAAAGGCGTACAGGAAATGAATGAGAATGGTGAGGAGCAAAAACCAGTCAAGGGCCCTTTGGAATAGGTGATGTCCGGAGGATCATTACCTGCTTTATGGCATAAACCCAGTTATGATTACACTACACTGCAAAAAGCTCGAAACATGATTCCGCTCAAAAAGCTCGATATGCGAGGCGCTGAAATCAGCTCAAAGCTCAAAGCTTAAAGAGCTATCGTAATCAACCCCTTTCAGCTTCAGGCTTTCAGCTCTTATACAACGCCACAGGTTGGCAACCGCCAAAAATCGACAGATAGCGACGCCATAAGATGTACCTACCACACCTTAAGAGGCATGGCCATCGCTCCAATACATTGGGCATTGGCCCTTGTACGGCATCATGGCCTTTTCACTTAGAGGTTCGGATCCCTTCCCCGCGTACGTTACAAGTGTTTAAGAAACTGGGCTACAGTAACAACGGGTATTGGGCTATCGGCACAGGATAGGAGATGTTCATCCCCAGAAATAATGAAATCAGCGACTTCAAACCATGGCACGATCTCATGAGTAATAAGATATTCTATTTCCGTTTGACCGTGCCCACCGCACGGCTTCGGGCACGCTCTCTTCAGTCAAACCCAGTTTTTTCATTTTGGCGCGAATCTGACCGAAATCTGGAGGGACGTTGCCACTATTCCACCATTTGTCACGATTAAAGGATTAAGGATTAAGTGTTTCTGAGTTCCATCGAGGATGTGTTGATACGTCAAATCGTTGAATCGGGGAATCGTTAATAGGCCAATTCGTTTTCATGACTCATAGGGCTCGAAGATGATTTTCTTTGCTCTATTGTCAAACACGACACGATATCGGTCGAACAAGTCCATACCCAGGAGATTAAAGCCTACGCCGAGCTTGGAGGAAAAATCTGAGACCCACAGGAACAAACGGAATATCTCTTTTTCTATGTCGAGCATACTTGAACTCTATAAAACGCATGTCAGTTCTTCCTCATTGGGCACCTTCAAAAAAGAGACCTCTTCCTCTTTTTTACTTTTTGTTTTGGCCTGCTCCAATACTTCTCTGGGTGTCAAGGCT
>JAGGRV010000411.1 GCA_021159445.1 Deltaproteobacteria bacterium
TTTTTAATCTGTGTAATCAGTGAAATCCGTGTCCAAAAAGAATTCTATTCTTTCATGAGCTATTTTTTCTTTGTCCGTCAGTGTCTAATCCTCTAATCCTTATTATCGTTTTTCTCTGCGGTCTCTGCGGTCTCAAGCGACTGAAAGGAGCGGGCGAGAGAAAAAAGAATATCTCTCACAGAGTTCACAGAGTTAAGGTAAGAGCTTGACAGCTTATGAGCTAAGGAGGACATAATGGAAACGATATTTTTACAAATTCCACCTGAAATAGCGGCTCAAATAAAGATACCACCAAAGCGGGCACAGAGAGTTCTGATGGAAGAGCTTGTACTGCGGCTTTATGATGAAGGTATTATTTCTGCCGGCCAGGGCGCATATCTATTAAAAATGGATCGGCTGTCCTTTGAACGCTTTATAGCAGAACGTTGTATAGCTATTCATTGCGATGCTGAAGAACTGGATCAGGATATTTCTCACCTGGACAGGGCATTATGATTGTAAGTAATACTACATCCATCAGCAACTTGCTTCATCTTAACAATATTTCGCTTTTAGCCGAACTGTTTGGCACCGTTTATATTCCGGAAGCAGTGGCAAATGAATTGAACGTTGTTTTTTTAAGTAGCGGAGAATGGCAGAAGTGTATTGAAGGCGAGCAGATAATTATTCAGCCCATTTCGAATACTATTTTTGTAAAACAAATGGTGCCATTTCTTCACCAAGGCGAGGCTGAAGCGATTTGTCTCAGTCTGGAGAAGAAGGCAAGGTTATGCCTTATAGACGACAAAGACGCTCGGACAGTAGCTCAACTGAATAATTTGTTGGTAACAGGAACCCTTGGCATTTTATTAAAGGCCAAGGAAACTGGTTTGATCTCATCTGTTAAAAAATTGATCGACAAATTGCGTGCTGAGCATCACTTTTGGATTAGAGAAGATATGTATCAAAAGGTCTTGCATATAGCCAAAGAGCCTTGATGTATCTCTGCGGTCTCTGTGGTCTCAAGCGACTGAAAGGAGCGGGCGAGAGAAAAAGAATATCTCTCACAGAGTCCACAGAGCTCTTCGATCTATCTCCAAATATATGATAAACTTCTCGAAAAAAAGAACGTCGGATATCCGCCGGGGCTGGACCGTACCGTGAATGAGCAACCATATCATTGGTTAAAATAGGACCTGCCTTGAAAGACATGATACACGGCCTTGGATCTAACCCTGAGGTGTCTGCCATTAAGATTTTCAACATGGGATTGAAGGAACTTTTGCGAGAATGCGATGAAGAAATTATGGACCTGGAAATCAAATATGGTACATCTTATGAGGAATTCAAATCAAAGTTAGATTCCGGCGAGCTCGGGGACCCATTTTCCTATCCACTGGAAAAAGATGCCATGCTATGGGAGGACCTTATGGCTGAGAAGCGGCTTCGATTAAGGAGTTAATAATGAGAATACATGATGGAATTGAGATAAACCCTGACATTATGTTCGGGAAGCCCGTAATTAGGAATACACGTATTACAGTAGAACAAATCTTGCGCAAGTTGGCAGGCGGAATGACGCCCGAGGAGATCATAACCGATCATCCTCATCTTAAGCCAGAGGATATATATGCTGCCCAAGAATTCGCGGCCGATTATCTTGCTGATGAAGTAACCGCTTATGCTTGAGAGAGGATGATTTGAAATTTATTGCCGATGAATGCTGTGATACTGGAATAGTAGCTTCTTTAAGGAGGGAAGGGCATGATGTTTTTTATGTACTGGAAGAAGAGCCAGGTCTTCGGGATGAGGTGATTTTGCAAAGGGCTTATGTCGAAAGACGTATTTTGCTCACTGAGGGTAAAGATTTTGGAGAATTGGTTTTTCGGTTGAGGAAACCTGCGGCAGGTATTGTGTTGATTCGCATTGCTGTAAAACAAAGGCAGTCAAAATGGCCACGGCTTAAAAAGCTCATAGACAAATATGCTGACCGCTTGCCTGGACATTTTGTTGTCATAGATATTGAAAAATTTCGTTTCCGGCCATTATTATTCGAAACGCCAAACAGTTGATATGCATAAAAAATTTCGACCTGTGCGGTTAGCTTTTAGCCATTAGCGGTTAGCTTTTGGATAAAACTGT
>JAGGRV010000194.1 GCA_021159445.1 Deltaproteobacteria bacterium
CCGATCACATCGGTTATGGTCGTGGCTATTCCTTCCAGTTCTCCCAATTGTTCTTCAAGTTCATCGACCAAATCTTCACTTAATCCTAGATAGGCAATTAAGGCTGGTCGCTGTATCCTTGGAGCAGAGAATAATCCCATACCTATTTTGTGACAAATGTGATCCGCAAGTTGGACCAAAGCGCCCATCTGGGTGGTTTTAGGGTGCTTAACAGGCAGATGGTGGCTGGCAATAGTTCTCTCATATATCTTAGGCAACCCCCAACTTTTTGCCAACCATGCGCCTATCAAACTGTGAGGCAACCCGACCTTGTGCTCTGCAATCAATAGAGAACAGTCCTCTTCTTCCGCTGCCTTCATAATGTCAGCCCATTCTTCTGGAAAACAGGCGCTAATAGCTATTCGTCCGATATCGTGGAGGAGTCCGGCTGTGAAACAGACCTCTATGTTCTCTTCATCCAGCTCCAACGCCAACATTCTGGTAACTGTAGCTGTGGCAATGGCATGGGTCCAGAACTCTTTCTGGTTTATACCTTTCATGGCATTTTTTGATTTGAACAGACCAAATATACTCAAGCTAAGTGCGATGTTGCGAACTTCTAAAAAACCCAGATATACAATTGCCCTTTGTACAGTATCGATGGCCGATAGGGGAGCGTAAAGCGCGCAGTTAGCTACTTTGAGGATCTGAGATGCCAGGGCCGGATCATGCCGTATCGTCTGTTCCAGCCTGATGATATACTTTGGGTCATCAGCGCCGATGGACAGCACTTCTTGAGCCGCAGTCGGCAATGGCGGCAGAAATTCCAACCGGCTGATTATTTCTTGACGACGCCGTTGAATACTTAGATCAACCAGAGTGGCTGAGTTGCGTCCAAGAGACTCTGTGACAACAGAATGACCGGTTTTCATATAATAGTTATCGGCTATTCAGAAATTTTAAATTAACGGCCATGGATCCTATGTAAAGGAAGTGGCACCAATTCTGCATCAATACACTGCGAGTGATCAAAATTTTGATATATGGTGGTGAAACAATGGAAGCAGGCAATCTAGCCCACAAAAGAGAACTACCAATAACCCATCTAACAAAAAACCAGAAAATCCGGTCCCAAGCCCTAATTGATTATTATGAAAGCAAAATAGATTGTTTGTTAAATCTCAATCTCGCGCCCAAGCTGGTCTCTCTTGCTTGCTGGGATGCCCCTGTAGAGCGAGAAGATCTGTCCACAAAGAGGGGGCGGAATCGGTTTCTCAAGAAATGCCTCAAGCATTACAGGAAACAACTTAAAAATGTTAATAAATGGAGAAAAAAATTTTAACACCGTACGTCTTTATGACTTCTCATTGACCATCACTTCAATGATTTAGGCCCGCTTCCGTCACTCTCCTTATAGGGCAGGGTCTCTTATGCCCTGTTTCAATCCAACGTTTATGACGGGGCCTTTGTCACCCCCGAGCATAAAAAAAATCCTTTTACCCGATTAGCCCCCTCTTATTATAAATGGACGATATTTATCACTCCAGCCACGATACCAATTTTTCCGTCTCAACTCTATCGGTTCTGAATTTATTTATGGGGGATTCCAAATCTGGATAACCGATTGATATACCAATTACGAGTCGCTTGGTCTCAGGAATGGAGAGAAAGTTTTTGATCTGCTTGGCATAATCTGTTGAAAACGCCTGCGGTACTGTGCCAAGCCCCTTAGCGTGGGCCGCCAACATCAGGCTTTGGGCAAATAACCCCATATCAAAAAGTGACCAGAGACTGAGAGAGCTATCCTGGAAAAGATATATGGCATGGGGAGCGTAATAAAAATTAAAATTCATTTTCTTCGACTTTCGGACTACTTTAGGATCTTTCAGGTCGATTCCGGTTGCTTCAGTTTTTGTTTTATATAAATGATTTATTCTAGCTTCTTCAGCCGGTGGCCAAAACTGCGGTTTGGGCAAATCCGACGTTGGTTCCTCACCCTTCGTAATAAGCTCGACCATCATCTTTGAAAGCGCCTCTTTTTTAGCACCCGATAAAATAATAGCTTCCCACGGCTGGCTATTCTTATATGATGGGCTCCATTTTGCGATATTGACTACCTCCATTA
>JAGGRV010000263.1 GCA_021159445.1 Deltaproteobacteria bacterium
TCAATTCATTTGTCAGGTGAAAAAAGAATGGCCCTCTGAGTCAGGAATATGAGGTACGTTGTTGAATCCGTTGACTTATGCTCAGTGGTGAGGCATCTTTGTAGTGAGCATTTTTTAATTCATCACTAAGATATAGAGTACACAGAGTCGGAAAAGAGAGATGACGTCTTGTTTATGATATTTTGCCTTGTTGCCGCCGGTACCGTCATGATAATGGTAAAGAACATCTGACCTTACGGTATTTTGCTCTCTGTGACTTCTGCAAAGCGGGCGGTGAGAAAGTAATCAACAACAGAGGATTCAGTTTTTCCCAAATAGCTTACGATATTTTATCAACAGGAAAAAGAGGGGAATATGAATGACAAGTTAGGTATTTTAGTTAGTTCCGACAGATACATCGACCATCTGATCGGTATTACCAAGGCAGCGCATAGGGCGGGAAAGAAAGTGAAGATTTTTCTCACTAATCGGGCTGTGCTTTTGACTAAAAACGAGAGATTCACCGAACTGGAGGGGATTTGTCATGTAAGCCTGTGCAGCCTGTGCTTTGAATCTTTCAAGGTTGATAGGCCCATACCAATTGTCAAGGATCAGGACTTTGGTACTCAGATGCGGAATGTCGAAATAATGAAAGATTGTGATCGTTATATTGTTCTGTAGGAGAAGCAGACCATGAATATTGAAAAGGTAGCTTTCATTATTAACGAAACTGAGAATTGCTGGCAGGCCCTGCGCAGCGCCTTCGGATGTATGGTGGAGAATCTTTGGTGCGGTGCCTTTTTCATTGACTCCAATATAGAAGCACCCTCGAATTTATCAGAGGAGGAGTTCAAAGAACACCTGGAGAGTTTTGTGGTGGACTTTGAGGCAGAGATCTACACTAACGTCAAGGCCGATGCCGACAAATATGAGCACGTTAAATACCTTTCACTAGAAGACATGATTCCCAAAATCAAGGCATACCAGCTAGTGGTGCCTTTTTAGGAAAAAGAGGACATGAAGCAGTTACATATTTTTAAAAGCAGACCCAAAGATTATACCAAGTTTCTTGCTGAGAAATTGGCAGAAGAACACAAGGCGACCCGGTTTAACCTTTATGAGGATACGGATTATGACAAGTTGGTGAAACTTATCTTTGACAACGACGAAGTAATAAGCTGGTGGTGATCAATCCCGCGGCACGGCCATCATACGTTCAACAGCCTTGAGGGCCCTTAAACGAATCGGTTCGGGCACAATAATCACTGGCCCTTCTGTCTGAATGGCCCGCAACAACTCCTTCAGGCCTGTTTTTTTCATGTCTATACAGACCATCTCAGAAGAAGCAGCGTAAAATTTCTTTCCAGGGTCTTGCTTCTTCAGCGTATGTAAAAGCCCAATCTCTGTGGCAACGATGAATTCCTTTGCCTTGGATTCTGCTGCAAAGGTGAGCATGCCGCTGGTGCTTCTTACCGCGTCCGCCATGTCCAGCACCTCTGGAGGGCACTCGGGATGGGCCATCAGCAAAGCCCGGGGGTGGGCGGCTTTTGCCTCCTTGACTTGGGCAATCGTGAGATCATCGTGAATCGGGCAGTAACCAAGCCAGTAATGGATTTTTTGATCTGTGTGTCTCTGTGCCCACATTGCCAGATTCTTGTCCGGGGTCATAAGGACCTCAGAAGTCTTTAAGGATTTAACGACCTGCACCGCATTGGCTGAGGTACAGCAGATGTCGCTCTCTGCCTTTACTTCGGCTGTAGAATTTACATATGTGACCACAGGCACGCCCGGATACTTTGCTTTCTCAGCCATCAACTCCGTGGCGTTCAGCATATCCGCCATACCACAGCCTGCCTCTTTTACAGGCAGTATCACTTTTTTATTCGGACAAACAATGGCCGCGGTCTCAGCCATAAAACGGACCCCGCAAAATATTATGATATCAGCCTTGGTCTTTGAGGCCTGGATACTCAAGGCCAGAGAATCCCCTGTGAGATCCGCAATATCCTGGATCTCCGGCACCTGGTAATTGTGAGCTAGGATGACGGCGTTTTTCTCCTTTGCCAATGCCCTGATTTCTCCGGTTAATTTTTCATTGGACATTTTGTTCTCCTGATTGTAG
>JAGGRV010000555.1 GCA_021159445.1 Deltaproteobacteria bacterium
CCGCGGTTGAAACCCTGCAAAAGCCTATCGGCTGCCAGGGAGTGTGAACGGTTACACCTGAATAGTTACAATGATTGTTGACTGTTGGCTGTTGACGGCTTAGATTTTTGGTGAACCCCTTCAACCTCTTAACTCTGAACCTTGAAGAAAGGTTTTCTTAATCTTTCCGGATGTGGTCTTTGGCAACTCCGTGAGCTCTATTAACCTCTGGGGAATCTTAAAGGAGGCAAGATTATCACGACAGTGGCGAATAATGGCCTTATGATCCAAAGCCTGATTCCCTTCAGGTACAACAAAGGCCCATATTGCCTCTCCGAGGATAGGATCCGGACAACCCGTTACGGCCACCTCGTGCACTCCGGGCCATGCCGCCATAACCTCTTCGATCTCTTTTGGGCTTATGCGGTGAGCCCCGCTTTTGATTATATCGCTTTTACGGCTTTCGATATATATGAACCCCTCCTCGTCCACCCTGGCCATGTCTCCGGTGTAAAGCCATCCATTCCGCAGCACCTTGGCAGTCTCTTCAGGTTGCCCCCAATAGCCCTGCATAATATTCTCACCCCTTGCTATGATTTCCCCTATCTGCCCGGGGATGACCTGATGACCCTTTTCATCCACTACTCTTAACTCCACCCCGGGGATTGCCTTTCCTATTGAGTCGAGCTTATCCACGAACCGGTCTGGCGGGAGATACGAAAGACGTGCTGTTGCCTCTGTCTGTCCGTACATGATATAAATATCCACATCCAACAAAACATCCCCAAGCCTTTTTGCAAGGGATGGAGCCATAGCCCCCCCTGCCTGCGTGACATAACGAAGATGGGGCCACTCCATATTTTTGAAGTTAGACCGGTGAAGCAGCAGTGCAAAAGTCGAGGGCACGCCGGCAAAACCTGTAATCCTCTCTTTAGCCATACGTTCAAGGGCCTTGTTGGGATAAACGAATTGACCCTCAATATGAACTGTTCCACCTACTGCTAAATGGGTGTGGAGCAGAGAACTTCCATAGGAGTAAAAAAAAGGCAGGACTGCCAGTACACTATCGGTCTCTTTGAGATGCAAATAGGAAATAATGGATCGGGTATTTGCTACAAGGTTCCCGTGACTCAGCATGACACCCTTTGGCTCACCCGTGGTGCCGGAGGTAAAAAGGATACATGCAAGGTCGGCGCTGGAAAGGTTAGGGAAGGAGTCTGCATCCGGGCTCTTCTCTATGGCCTGTTCCCATCTGATAACATCATGCCCTGGCCCGTTATCTCCTTTTTCTACGGTATCCGAGCAATCCGAGCAAATGATGGATGTATCCATCGACCAAAGTTGATAGCGGCTCAGGTACCTGCTCTGTCCTATGAGGCACTTTAAACCGCACTGCTGCAACACAAATTTCAGGTTTCTTTGGGAATTGTCAGTGTTGAGAGGATTGGCTACACACCCGGCCTGTAAAATCCCCAGATATGATACTACATACTGAACAGAACTATCTACAAGAAGGCCCACCCGATCACCATGAACAAGGCCCGCATCTATCAAGGTAGTAGTCAATCCATCTGCCAGAGACTTCAATTCCTTGTAGGTCAAGGAATGGTGACGGTCCTGAACAGCCACATTATCAGGGAATCGATTTGCAGCGCTTTTGAATAGATCTATTAACGTCACGGCCGCAATTGAGTTTATTGGGTTACTTGAGTTTATTGGGTTTGTTGAGTTGAGAATCAGGTAAAAGTTTATAACAGCAAAACATCCTGTAATCATTAAACTAACAGCTAACAGCTAAAGGCTAACCGCTCAATTTAGATTCAAGATAGGAACAGATATTTTTGATAGAGTCTAAATTCTCCGGGATAAGTTCTTCATCCTCCACCTTTATTTCATAGTTCTCTTCCAGGAAACCAACTAGTTCCAGGACACCAGTGGAGTCTATGACACCCTCCTCCAGGAATGAACTATCATCCTTCAAGCTGTCCGAGTCCTGTCCCATAAGGAAATTATCTATAATGAATTGCCGAATCTCATCGTGTACTGACATTACCATTCTCCGTAACCGTCCAGGGGTTCAAGGGTTCAGGGTTAAGAGGTTCAAGGTTAAAG
>JAGGRV010000644.1 GCA_021159445.1 Deltaproteobacteria bacterium
TCTCAATTTATCCATCATGCCTTCGGCATAAAATATTACAATCATCCCGACAAAGATACATATGGCTGAAATCCAGAAGATGACAAGGTGCATATCCCAGCGGCCAAGAAGAAAGAAATCCAGGCAGAAAAGGACAAGCCCCAGGTGAACTAAAGAGGAGCCGAGGCGGTTCCAGTACCCTTCGCAAAGGAATTTCAGGCGCCGGCCCGACACCACAAGGATAAGGACCATGGCCTGGAGTACGGCTGAGATAACAAGCATCCATAATAGTGCTTCACGCCACCCCCATACCAGGGCAGAACTCAGGCCGGTAAGCCCCAACAGAATAATAAAGGCATAAAGCCAGCGAGGAGGGAATAGCCGCTTGGGTATACAGAGTCCAAGAGTCAGGAGAAGTGCCACGAGAAAAGGGGCGAGGAGACTGTTCATCTGTTCCTGAAAAGCCATTTTGATTGCCGGAGCCACACTCTGAAGTTCGGCCCACTTGAAGTAAAACATCCCTCCTATGCATAAAATGGAGATGAGAAACAGAATCCCTACTGTGATCAGGATCAGAATAAAGTCGTAGTTAAATCGCTTCATTTTAGTGTCCTGTATGCTCCCCTGGGAAGAAAAACGAGGCAGTAAATGTAAAAAGCATGGCACAGAAACAGAGGATACCAAGGACCCCCACAAAACTCCACATCCCCCGGCGTGACAGGTATAGCCTGGCATGGAGATAAGTTGAAAAAACTATCCACATCATGAGGGAGCTCGCGACTTTCGGGTCCCACCACCAGTTTGGTCCCCAGGCTTGAAGGGCCCACGGGTATCCGAGAAGCATGCCTAATGTTAGAAAAAGGTAGCTGGCCTTTGCGTGGGCATAGGCCATGGTCTCGCAGGCCGACTCTCCGGTCCGGAGCATTGCCACGCAGCCTGCAAAAAAGACAGTAAGACCGGCATAGGCCAGAAAGAGGAGAGGCGGGTGTATCCACATATAGTGCGCATTATAGTAGAAGATAAGCTTGGGATAGAACTGCATGAATAGACCGAGACGCGATATAGGAGACAGGGGTGAAAACCAGGGACTGATCTCTTGAAAAAAGCGGGGAAGAGCTTGGTGAAAGGGATTACAGACCAGGCAGAGCGCAGCCACCTGGATGACAAGGAGGACCTGGAGCAGGATACGAAAAAATGGCTGGCTCAGCCTGCGCCAAGCGAAAAGGGCCATTCCTGCATAGGCCAGGAACCAGAAAAGATACTTCTCATTTTCCAGCCAGAAGGGAAGGATATACCTGGGCGGCGCTGCAGGATCATACAGGGGAAGTGTGTAGGAAGAACGGCTATTGGCCATTTCCAGCCATCGATTGATCTCATGGGCCAGGTTTTCCGGAAGGCGCAGGACCACGTGCTGATATATTTCCCAATGGAACCAGATGACCAGGATCGATCCTGCTGCCAAAAAAGCCGAAATGCCTAGTATCAGGTAATATGCAACACGCTCAGGCAGTCTGCCGGGCTGTTTGGCCTGCAAGGGGATGCAGACCGCCAAGGCCGCTGCAGCAATTAGAAGAAGATAGATCAGGAAACTGCCTGCGGTCTGATAGATATCTATGGCAGAACCAAGATCCGGCATCGGATGCGCTCCATTCTTTTAACCTTCTAAACACATAGGTGGAAGGTGGAAGGTAAAAGGCTGAAGGTAGAAGTAGAAGAAGACTGACAATTAATAATTGGCTTCAGCCTTCAGTCTAACCACCTATTTTCACTTACCCAAATTTCTAATTTCCAATTTCAACGTTCCATAGATACACGGCAGCTATAGGGTAAGATCCGGCGTTTTGCAAGTGGTTAGTGCGTGTTGTTGATTTTCCATAGATACAAAAGCAATTTGTGTCCGTGTAGTGTATATAACTCCGCACGTTGACTTTTTTCTTTCCGTCTTCTATGAATACAGAGATCGTCAAATAGTTGAGTCGTTGAGTCGAAAAATAAGCATGTTAAATCAGTATATTAGACCTTCAACTACATCAAGTGTCCAATTTTTGTGCAAACGATATAAATTCAAACAATAATAACCACTTAACTAATCAACTA
>JAGGRV010000054.1 GCA_021159445.1 Deltaproteobacteria bacterium
ATCAAGTTCCTCATTCCTTGCATTCTGTTTTGTTGCTTCATCCACAAGATCAAGCAGGTTCTGATCACTCATATGTGAAAAAATCCTTTCCCGTTTTCCGAGCAGCAAATGTTCCGCATCATTTAGTTTTCCTGCTGCATCTATCATCAATTCTGCAACTTTTTCCCTGAACCCACCTTCTTTTAATGCCTTCAGGCCTTCCGTGCTTACAGTAATAATGCCCTTCTGATTATTTTCCTCTTTCAGGATATTAAGCCAGAACAAGTATCCCTGGGGTTGGCTGTTTTTCCATTTTTTCGCCAGCCTTGATACTCCGCTCATGCCTTCAAGACGATTAACCGCTTCCAAGAGCAGAACCGCAGGTCTTCCTTTTGTTCCTTTTTCAGTCAATAATTTTTTCCAGACCGGCAAGAATGATTCCATCCCTTCCATCTCGCCCGGCCTCGCATCAATAACATCCTGCATCATGGGATAATTTTCATCATATGCATTTTCATTGTGAGAGACGGATGCATCAATTTCCATGACTGCAACAAATTCATCCAGTCGTTTTTCCGTATCCGATGTTTCATAAATACAACGGCAATATCTAGCCCTTGCCTCCCTGTATCTATTTCTTTCAGGTATAAATAATTTGTTTGCTCTTTGATATCA
The DNA here is from genome assembly GCA_021159445.1 of Deltaproteobacteria bacterium. Classification (GTDB taxonomy): domain Bacteria; phylum Desulfobacterota; class Dissulfuribacteria; order Dissulfuribacterales; family UBA3076; genus UBA3076. Next base: position 655 of record JAGGRV010000054.1, read on the forward strand.
CTGATCAAACTAAAAATGGCTCCATACACTTCCCGTGCATCTTCAAGTCTGTCATCCAGAAACAGGCTTCCAGCATAATCAAAAAAGGATTCCAGCTCTTCAACCTGATATTCGCTGACATAATCAGGATCGTCGTCATAATATTCATCATCTTCCCAGTCATCACGATCTTCCCAGTAACTCCCGTCTTCGATGGACTCGATCCTTTCCTCAATGCTTTCCCTGAGCGCTTGTATATCATTAAGAATCTGTTCAATCTCACCTGCTTCAGGCACCATTTCCACCCTGTGATCAGGGAGATATGACCGGAGCTTTTCCAAAAAGCCGACCCTGCCCGAGGTCGGGACATCCTTTGCGAGACTGGTAATGATATCTGTCAGCTCTTCATTTGAAAGGCTGCTGCAATACCCGGTGATTGTATCCAGGTAAGGTTTCAGGGCTATTTTGGATTTTTTCACTATTCACCTTCCTTTCATGGAAATATTGCCGGGAAACTCTATCAGCGGATGGGATATGCAGCGGTATTTCTGTTACTCATAGTTGCTTTCACTTTCACGTAGTGGATCCCATCCATGATCTTCGATTCCGCGAATCCTTAAAAGCGTAAAGCAATATTCAAACTCATCGACTTCTTTTGCATTATCGAAGAGTGCGGATATGTGATCATGTGGTTCTAATTCTGCTAAATCCATATGCGTTCTTCGCAGCCACTCATGCCCTTGTTCGCTGCTCTTAGGCAACTTCGAGTTGGAGGTGTTTACCCACCGCTTGAGCATAATTGACCAATGTAGAGAGGCGGATGTCTTCTGCATGGTTTTCAATCCGGGAGATGGCAGATTTTTTTGTTCGCAATCTCTTGGCCACCTGTTCCTGGGTAAAACCAGCTTCAAGACGAGCTTGCTTTAATAGAACACCGATTTTGAATTGCTCATATCCTTTGTCAAAATTTTCTGCAAATTTTGGGCTCTGTTTCTTTCTTTTTTCAATATATTTATCCAGATCGTCCATCTTCTATTTACCTCCTGCTCAAATATTCTTTCTTCCGCTTTTCAGCCAGTTTAATCTCCTTTAAAGGAATTTTCCGGCTCTTCTTTTGGAAGGAGTTGGTCAGTATGATCAACTCTTGACCATGAAAGAAGCCAAGAAGACGAAAGGTGTTTCTCCCAACATTAACTCTGACTTCCCAGATATCCTTTGTATTGACCAATTTCTTGAAATATTTCGATGGAATTGGATCAATCTCTCGAATCAACTTCAACACCCATGCTATTTTTGTTGTTCCCGCGTCTGTCAAGCTATCCAGGTGTTCTTCGACAGGACACTTGTCCGACGCAGTACGATAGAATGAGATTGTTTTCATAATAGTGAAGTAAACAAATATGTGAACATTGTCAAGACTAGGATTTGCAAAAATTGTAA
>JAGGRV010000041.1 GCA_021159445.1 Deltaproteobacteria bacterium
GCGAGCATAACGGGTTATGTGATCGACGAGCAACGAAGAAGACGGCAAAAAAGACGTTAATTTGTTCAAGTTATTTATTGTACGTTCCTAAGCTTCACCAGCCTGAAAATAGGAAACTGGAATTTAAGAGGGAATTCCCTGCCAGATCGAATTTGTTAAAGACCATTGTGGCTTTTGCCAATGGGGCAGGCGGGGAACTGATTCTCGGTATTTCGGATGACGACAGAAAAATTACTGGAATCGACGAACCTCTTTTATTGGAGGAAAGGATATCAAACTTAATTTATGATGCTATCCGTCCATCTGTTTCACCATATATTTCAATCTTGAATGTACAGGGAAAGGAGATATTGATCGTCCAGATACTCGCCGGCAATAATAAACCATATTGCATAAAATCGTTGGGGATTGAAAAAGGGGTATATGTTCGGATCGGTTCCACAAATCGACAAGCAACTCCTGATATGATTGCTGAATTAAGGCGGCAGAGTCGTGGAATTACTTTTGAAACGGAAATGGATATAACAAAGAATGTGGATAGAATTTATGACATCATCAAAAGATCAACTGGGATCAGCGCTTCCGATATCGCAAAGCAAATGAAGCTTCACCATAATACCATTCTAAGGTATCTAAATCAGTTAATCGCTGATGGTAGAATCAAGAAAACCGGCTCAGGGAAAAACACTATTTATGATGCGATGTAAAAACTGATACTTGAAGTAATGCTCAATGATATGGAAGCAGCTCCGGAGCTGTGCGGTTACACGTCAGATTGTGCAATATACGAAAAAGAAAAGAATTATCACGAAAGCACGAAAGGGAAGTCTTTGGATGGAGACCAACTTGATAGTATAGGAATTTCCATTTTTGGACACGGATGAACACAGATTTTTAAATTAAAGAACAATAATATTATCTGTGTATATCTGTGAAAATCTGTGGCTAAAATTTTCCAAATCCGCCCGAAGGGCGCTAAGTTCTTAAGAACTATGTAATATTTATTTAAGTTGCTATGGGGGTTCATATGCAAACACTTACGATAGGAGAGCTGAAAACCAGTTTTTCAGAGGTTTTGAAAAAAATAAGGAGCGGTCAGGAAATTGTAATAAGTTACGGCAAGAAACGGGAAAAAGTTGCTGTAATTGTCCCATATTCAGCTTATGCCTCTAAACCGGAAAGGAGCCTTGGATTACTTAAAGACAGGGCCGGATGCATAATCCATGACGACTTTGAGATTAGTGAAAAAGAGATGCTGGCCTCATGAACTTATTACTGGATACTCATGGATTTTTATGGTCGCTTTTTTCCCCTGACAAATTGAGCAGGGCAGCGGTCTGTGAAATAAAATCTCCGAACAATGATGTGGCTGTCAGTGTAGTTACGTTCTGGGAAATTTCCTTGAAATATGCCCTTGGGAAACTCGAATTGACCGGAGTAAAGCCGGAAGAATTACCTAATTTTGCCAGTCAGATGAATCTGGAAATATTGCCGATCACCGTCGCTGAAGCATCCAGTTTCCATAAGTTACCAAGACTTTCACACAAGGATCCCTTTGATCGTATTATTATCTGGCAGGCTATTCAGCGAAAAATGAACCTGGTATCAAAAGATCGCGATTTCAAGGCGTATCGTAAATTTGGGCTTAGAACCTTTTGGTGAGATTGAAAGGCTAAAAACAGCCACAGATTTACACAGATGAACGCAGATAATGAGTTTGCTTCGTAAAAAAATCAGTGATGATCAGCGTAAATCTGCGGCTAAATAGTTACTCCCTTTTCTCAAGAACTTCTTGCGAATGATCCTGAACACTGACAATATTTGATATTATTGAGAGGCTAAAAAATAGCCACAGATTTACACAGATGAACGCAGATAATGAGTTTGCTTCGTAAAAAAATCAGTGATGATCAGCGTAAATCTGCGGCTAAATAGTTACTCCCTTTTCTCAAGAACTTCTTGCGAATGATCCTGAACACTGACAATATTTGATATTATTGAGAGGCTAAAAAATAGCCACAGATTTACACAGATGAACGCAGATAATGAGTTTGCTTCGTAAAAAAATC
>JAGGRV010000241.1 GCA_021159445.1 Deltaproteobacteria bacterium
TTTTTAATGCTAATGGCTAACCGCTAACGGCTAACCGCACAGATCCAAAAATTTTGAGTTTAATTGAGCCTGGAGATAGTACGGATAAGAGTTTCGTGGCAAATCCGAAATGTAACGACTGGTATAAGGAAGTGCCGACAAAAAGGATAACACTCAATAAAGTTGTTTCTGTATGTGTAGATATGGTTAAGGATTTTGACGGCGGAAAGTCCGGCCTCCGGCGGCGGGTTCCCTAGAGAATAAGTAGGAACGGTAGGAACAAAGACAAAAGGGATAAATTGGGACCACAGAAAATCGTATAAAAGATGGTGTCCCCTAACTTCGTAAAAGATGGTGTCCCTTGACATTGAAATATCCAGGTTAAAATTTTATCGTTTGACATCTTTATACCATCATGATAAAAAAACATGAATGGTCATTCATCCCTTGATTTTTCGGGCTTCCGTGTCGATAATAGAGATAGATGATTTGTTTTAGACAGACTCTAAGAAAATATTCCTGTTCTAATTTGAGGTCTTTCTATGCTAAAGTTCAAAGATCTCTTTTCACTTGTGCCAACTCCACCGCCCATCCACGGGAATAAGGAAAAGCGGGCCTTGCGCCGCAAGGCGGCCAGGGCCTGGCAGCTACCGGCAACGTCCTGGTACAGTGCGGGTCTTTCGCCACAAAGGAAGACATGGACGAAAGAAAGGGCTTCTTTGATGGCAAATGTCATTAATTGAAACGAATAACAGACCATGTCCATATTAGAATAAAAATACTAAAGGGGAAGTGTTTATGGAACCACAAGAAGGTTGGCTGAAATGTCAAGTTTCAGAAGGAATGTTTCCAGAAGAATACGCCGTTCAATGTAATAGTGAAAATGGGGATATTTTTTCTTTTTTCGCACCATCAGAATATATAGACATCGAAAAGAATCTTGTAAAAATCAATATTATGCAATCCAAAAATAATGTTTGTCTTATTTATGTTCCTTTTGTTCCTTTAGAGGGAGGTGTAAGTAGGACGGTAAAGGTGCCCTTAAGAAATGTGATTTCGCAGAGATGATTCTTAGTAATTCGGAGATATTAAAAGCCTTTAATAAAGGGCATATCATCATAGATCCCTTACCAGATATACCTAGCCTTGATAAATCAGATAGTGCCTTCAATACAACCTCTTTAGATTTAAGATTAGGCGATAGCCTTTCAATACCTAAAAAAGATCAACCATTTGCGTATGATTTAAGAAAAGGGGGTATAGCATCTTTTTTGCAGAAAACGCATGAGACTTGTCGAATAGATAACAATGGTGGATACACCTTGGAACCCGGAAAATTCGTTCTATCGAGAACTATGGAAAAAGTCCATTTCCCGATAATTCAAGGAGGCCCGTCTTACGGTGCCAGGGTAGAAGGAAGAAGTTCATACGCAAGGATTGGACTACTTGTGCATTTCACGGCACCTACCATTCATGCTGGTTTTAATGGCACTATCACTTTAGAGCTAATGAATTTTGGAAACAATTCCATTATTTTTTATCCGGGAATCTATATATGTCAGTTAATTTTTGAGAAAGTCTGCGGGGAAATTGTTTTTACCCAAAGTCAATTTCAAGGACAAACTACACCCGAGGGAAAATGATAAAGAATTTATTTAAGTGCATCTAACACGACAACAATTCCATCCACGCCCACACATGATCTGTAATCCTCGCTTCCATTGAACTAGCCCTGCCCTTTACCCATAAGTCGAAACTCAAAAAGAAGCTAATACGTAAGTGTTCGTTTTTATGTAAAGTGAGACCAGCATGGCGTTATTAACCAATATTCGTAACCCATTGATATCTATGGATATAAATATTTATAGGTAAAGGGCAGAACTAGCCGATTCAAATTAGGACACTACCCCCCTTTTTTTAGGTCCACTTATCTATCTGATTTTTTTGAATTTGGCAAAAAAAGTGGCAAAAAAAAGAGGATAATCAAAATTAAGCATAAGATCGTAGATAGTTACATCAACTACGGCGACGGACTCAAAATCCCGTGGGCCTTGCGCCCGTGCGAGTTCGACTCTCGCCTCCGGC
>JAGGRV010000498.1 GCA_021159445.1 Deltaproteobacteria bacterium
ACCACAACAAAGGGAATCGCATGAATAATATCCTGAAAAGGGATGGAAGAATTACCAATTTCAAAAAAGAGAAGATAACTACAGCTATACACAAAGCAATCCTCGCTACAAACTCAAACGATGGAAAACTCTCTCTAAAACTCGCAGATGAAGTTGTCGCGCTGATCGAGGAAAGAATTTCTGGCATTCCGACCGTTGAGGATGTGCAGAATATCGTGGAGGAGGTTCTTGTCAGAGATGGATTGTATGAGGTGGCAAAGGCATACATCCTGTACAGGGAGAGAAGAAGCGAAATCAGGGATGCAAAGAAGTTCTTTGGCGTCTATGATGAACTGAAGTTGACAGTTAATGCGATCGAGGTTCTGAATAAGAGATACCTGAGGAAGGATGAGGCAGGAGATATCATCGAGACGCCGGATCAGATGTTTGCGAGGGTTGCAAAGGCGATCTCTGGCAGATCAGAGGAATTTGAGAGGAGAATCTACCGATCGATGAGAAATCTCGAATTTCTGCCGAATTCTCCGACACTTATGAATGCTGGAACGAAACTCGGTCAGCTCAGTGCGTGTTTCGTGATACCGGTTCATGATTCGATCGGAGATATCTTCGGTGCACTGAAGGCGATGGCGATCGTTCAGCAGAGCGGCGGAGGCTGCGGATTCTCGTTTTCGAGACTGCGACCGAAAGGAGATATCGTGCGATCAACGATGGGACGCGCATCAGGTCCTGTCTCGTTTATGCGCATCTTTGATGTGACAACCGATGTCATCAAGCAGGGAGGACGGAGACGCGGGGCAAATATGGGCATCCTGAACGTAAACCATCCTGATATCACAGATTTTATAACTTCAAAGGAGAATGAAGGAGTTTTAAGGAATTTTAACATCTCTGTTGGAATAAATGATGATTTCATGGAAGCGGTGAAGAAGCACAGGGACTATGCGCTGATCAATCCGAGAGACGGAGAGTGTGTACGAAGTCTTGGTGCGGATGACGTCTTTGACCTGATAGCGACGATGGCATGGAGAACAGGCGACCCTGGCCTGGTCTTTCTTGACGAGATCAACGCACACAACCCAACTCCCAAATACCGGATAGAATCCACAAACCCGTGTGGAGAGGTCCCTCTACTGGACTGGGAATCATGCAATCTCGGATCGATCAATTTAGCAACGATCATCCGGAAGAACGATATCGACTGGGAAAAATTGAGAGACCTGACCGCAATCGGGGTTCGTTTCCTTGACGATGTGATCGACGCGAACCAATATCCTCTGCCACAAATTGGAAAGATGGCCAGAGCGAACCGGAAGATCGGTCTTGGTGTCATGGGATTTGCAGAGATGCTGCTCGAACTTGAGATACCATACAATTCGGATGATGCACTGAATCTTGGCAGGAAGTTGATGAGATTTATAACGAGCGTTGCAAGGGAGACATCTGTTATGCTCGGCTGTGCGCGGGGACCGTTCCCAAATATCGATGAGAGTATATGGAAGGGCACGAATATGAGAAACGCAACCCTGACGACCATCGCCCCAACAGGAAGCATCTCGATCATTGCAGGAACAACATCAGGGATCGAGCCGCTCTTTGCGGTCTCCTTTGTCAGAAATGTTCTTGATCATGCGAGACTGGTGGAGGTCAACCCTGTATTCGAGAGGGTTGCGAGAGAGAGGGGATTTTATAGCAAGGATCTGATGATTACGATCGCGAAGACAGGTTCTGTGCAGGATCTTGACATCCCAAACGATGTGAAGGATCTGTTTGTTACCGCTCTGGATATCGATCCGGACTGGCATGTCAGGATGCAGGCAGCGTTTCAGGAGCACGTGGACAATGCAATCTCAAAGACGATCAATCTGAGAACGAATGCGACCCCCGCGGATGTGAAGAAAGCGTTTCTGCTGGCGTACGAATTGAAGTGCAAGGGCATAACCATCTATCGATATGGCAGCAGGAGCGAACAGGTGTTATCGTATGGAGGGTATGTGAGCGCTGAATCCGATTATGCTGGCGGGTGCCCTGATCGTAGTTGTGCTTACTGATGATTCAAAAAGCAC